>JBAXCW010000219.1:0-2657 GCA_037141275.1 Actinomycetes bacterium | reverse complement strand
CACCCCGATTGGGGCTTGGCAGCTTGGCATTGCTGACAATCTCATCACCGGACTCGCAGTGCTTCCCGACTAGGCGGCAGTTGACATCCGCGGTCTCGTTGAGGCGACTGGCGCTGACCGCCTCGTACTCAGACCCATACGCAAGCGGGCGCAGGTTGTCGCTGATTCCGCCGTCGACGGCCACCCAAGTGGACACATTGGACTTGACGGACTCCACGCTGTAGAGCGTCACACCAGCGGTAGCAACAAGTGCCCTGCCAGGTTCAAGCATCAGCTTCACATCGGGCCCAAAGTTTGCTCTAGCAGCGGCGGCTGCTCCGGCAACGAACGCCTCGATGTCGCCGTCCTCCTCGCCATCTAGATAAGCGACCCCAAGGCCCCCTCCTAGGTTGACGACGGGGAAGTCTCCGAGTCCGGCGATGGCCTCTGCCGCACGGGCGACTGAGCTCGTGTCGCCAAGTTGGCTGCCGACATGAATGTGAAGACCTTGAAGATCAAGTGCGTTCTGGGCCTGTATGGCAGCAATAACCGCGGCTGCATCAACCAAGTTGACACCAAACTTGGAGTCCTCCTGCCCCGTGGAGATCGCGGCAATCGTGTCTCCCGTAACTCCCGGAGTTACCCGCAGCAGCACCCGCTGGACCAAGCCCGCCTTAGCCGCGCGATCGGCGATCAGCGAGACCTCATCAATGTTGTCAATCACGATCAGCCCGACCTTGTGGGCTAAAACATCGTCTAGCTCGGCATCGCTCTTGGCATTGCCATGAAAGAGGATGTCTTCCGGCGCGAAGCCGCCGAGCAGCGCCAGACGAAGCTCTCCGCCGGAGGTCACATCGCATCCGATACCCATCGGAGAGAACACACGCCCGACCGCACCAATGGGGCAAGCCTTTGAGGCGAACATGATCTTGCCGTCCAGTCCACTTTCGGCAAGCGCAGCAACGAAGCGTCCGGCGCGGTCGCGGAGCTCACTCTCGACCATTACATAGAGCGGAGTTCCGAACTGATTGGCAAGTTCCACCGCGTCGCATCCGCCCAGCATCAGGTGCCCGTCCGGGCCGATTCCGCTCTGGGCGGGGAGAACTGATGGCAGCGTGCGCATTTCCATGCTCCGATGATCGCACGGGCACCCCTCTTGGCGGGGACTGCGGCCGCCGTCCTGCGCGGATGCTGCCATTCTGGGGCCATGGGAAACAACAGGCCGGCGCCAGCCCCACCCGCGGAGACAGGCCGTGAGCAAGGTCTCGAATGGGCGCGCTTCGACCCGCCCGACTCACCCCAGGGAGGCGTCCTGATCCTCCACGGCGCAGGTTCGCGCAAGGAAAACCACTACGACGTTGCACGCCAAATGACCGGTGCTGGCCTATCCGCTATCTGTTTTGACCAGCGTGGTCACGGGGCCAGCGATGGTCCCATGGACGAGCGGTTGTTGGACGATTTGGTTTCCATCGCAGGGCTTTTCGGTCATCTTCCCATCGGCCTGAGGGGCTCGAGCATGGGTGGGTTTGTCGCATTGGGTGCTGCTCGAGCAGCAAACGCAGCCGCAGTGGTTGCGATCTGCCCAACGACAGCCGCACAATTTGGTGAAGGGGTAAAGGCAGGAAGAATGGGCTTCGAGGCAGACCCAGTGGCGATCGCCAGCGTTCTTGACCGCGGCGAGCCGGAGCCGCCCGATGTCCCAGTGCTTCTAATCCACGCTGATGGCGATGAAATCGTTCCGGTCAGCCGCTCCCGCGAACTAGCCCCGCTCCTGACTAACTCAGCCTCGCGTTACATCGAGGTGCCCGGTGGCCACCACCGCTCCCTTCAACACGATCCTGAGTTCGTCTCACTGACTGTCAAGTTCCTCGCCAAACACATCCCTACTTAGGAACTCAGCTCTGGGCTTTTGGCGGGTCGACCCGGAGGCCTCCGCCCTTCCCATTTACAACAAGCCAAGCCGCTCCCGCGAAGCCGATCACCAGAGCCCATACCTGAGGCTGGGTAAGTCCAATCGCAGCATCCGAGTTCCGGCGGATGAATTCCACGAGAAACCTCTCCACGCTTGAAGCAACCATCCAGAGCGCGAACAGAGACCCTGGTTTGAGCTTGCCGCGCAGGTGCCAGAGGCAGAGCGCCACATACCCCATCACAAGCGTTTCGTAGATCGGAGTCGGGTGCACGGTTACACCAGCTCCCGTGGGAACTGTCCCGTCCGGGTAACCCATCGCCCATGGCAAGGCCGAGTTGCTGCCGTAGTCACCGTCGCCGGATATCTGACAACCGATCCGCCCAATGGCATAACCGAGAGCGAGACACGGGCCTGCGACATCAAAAAGTTCGATCAAGGGAACACTTCTCCACTTTGACCAGAGAAAGACTGCCAGCATCCCTCCGGCAAGCCCCCCGAACCATGTCAGGCCCGAGCCGCCAAAAATGGCCCCAACAGGGTCGTTGGAAAGAGACCCAGTGTTGTTGACTAGCCAGTAGGCACGAGCGCCAACCAAGCCTCCGAGAAGGGCGGAGATAACTGTCTCCCAAGCCCATTCGCCCTTCCAGCCAAGCTCTAGGTAGCGGCGCTGAGCAAGCAGCCCCCACGCGACGAAGTTGAGCGCGAAGAAGATCCCAAAGGTCTGGAGTTGTAACCCGAAGATGTCAAAGTGAACCAGCACTGAGAC
>JBAXCW010000218.1:0-2657 GCA_037141275.1 Actinomycetes bacterium | reverse complement strand
GCGAGGAACTCAGCGCCAGAACCGCAGCAGTTGCTGCTGCCCATCCGCTCTACGCCACGTTCGACGCGTCACCTGTCGCCTAAGGAAGCCCGCGTCGCCCGTGGCGGGTGGCATTCTCTTGACAAGCAACTGTGACTGGCACTGACGCACTTCTAGCCTGTGCGGCCGCTTTCGGAGTGGCTGCCCTGACAACGCCGCTGGCAGCGGTTCTCGCGGCACGGGTTGGTGCCGTGGACCAGCCTCGCGCAAGGGGTCTGTCGGAGCGCCCGACCCCACTTCTTGGTGGCCTCGCAATGCTCGCTGCCGTACTTGTAGCTGGCCTGATCTGGCTCCCTTGGGATAGCGAGACAAGAGCGATTCTGCTTGCGGCAGTTGTGATTAGCCTTGTTGGTGCGATCGACGACGCGGTCGAACTACCAGCGCTTGTAAAACTGCTTGGTCAGACCGCCGCGGCAATCATTCCGGTTTCGGCTGGCGTGAAGGTCACCAACATCACGCTCCCGTTTGCGGGGGCAGTTGACTTCGGATGGGTTGGGGTGCCCCTGACCGTCATAGGCCTGGTTGCCCTGATGAACGTCGTCAACTTCTCAGATGGGATTGATGGCCTTGCTGCTGGGGTCTGTGCGATTGGTGCTGTGGCGTTTTCGGTGATCGCCTTTGACCTCGACCGTGCCGCTGCTGGGGTCTTGGCAGCGATCGTTGCCGGCGCGGCGGCGGGGTTCCTCGTGCACAACTTTCCACCTGCAAAGGTCTTCATGGGTGACAGTGGCGCCAACCTGCTTGGGTTGCTGCTGGGCTGTGTCGCCGTCCAGGGGACGCTCAAGACGAACGCTGTAGTGGCAGTGGTACTGCCACTACTGATCCTCGCCGCGCCGCTCCTTGACACTGGCTTCGTCGTGGCCAAGCGCTTGCGGTATGGGCGCCCGGTCCATGTTGCTGATCAAAACCACTTCCATCACCGGCTAGCGCGCGTCGGCATGTCACCCAGGAGGACGGTCGCCTACCTCTATGGCTGGACCTTCTCGTTGGCAACGCTTGCGGTTGCGATCCGGTTTGTTCCCTACACAGATGATCTCGGACAGTTTCGGCCTGGCTGGACACTGGTTCTGGTCCTGCTTGGGGTTGTTGCCCTTGCTGCGAGCGTTCAGGTTGTTGCGGTTCTGGAGATCATGGGCTTCCGCAAGCTGCGTGCCCGCCAGATGAGGGATGCCAGCCCGGGTAGCTCCGACTCCGACATTGACGCTGAGGTCTCTCGGGAAATCCAGACCGGCGAATGGGACGCAGTACGTCCCGGTCAGTCCGACGAGCTAGGCGCCCCGTAGATCGACATCTGCCAAACGGCCTGGGCTGTTTGCAGGACGGGTTCAAGCGTGCTTGGATTGTTGAAGAGGCATTCAAAGGTGACGCGCGCTGTCATCAGGAGCAGGCAGAACGCTAGGAGGTAAGGGTCCGGGCCGGGCGGAGCGCTGCCTTCGGAACGGGCCTTGATGATCCTGTCAGCAGTCAAGGGGATCATGGTTCGTGGGAGCGATTCCCACAGCTCCCGCACCGCACCTTCACTTGGCGAGGCGTCTCGCATAGCCCGGCTGATCTGTGAATGCTTTTGCTGCACCTCTATGTAGCGGATCAGGTCTTGCTTGAGCTCTTCGGGCGACAGGGTGGTTGACACCCAGTCGGATGAAATGCCCAGCAGGGCATCCCTCACCGCAAGGCCAAGCTCTGCAAGCACTTCGCCTCGGTCTTTGAAGTAGTTGTAGAAGAGTGTCCGCTTGATACCCGCCTCCGCGGCAATGGCGTCGACGGTTACCTCGGCCCAACGGACCTCCCGCTCGAGTAGTGCTGCCAGAGCAGCAACGATCTGGGCCTTGACCTCCGCGCGGTGGGGAGTGGTGCTGTTGGCGGTGGGAGGTGTCATGACGGTCTTCTCAGCTCCCGTAGAGCGCGTAGCGCCAGAAGGCAAAGAGTGCATCAAACATTGGGGCCTTCTCGGGGCTTAAGTCAAGCAGCCCCTCGAAGGTCACCTTCTCTGTCATCAGGACCAGACAGAAGGCGAGCATGGCAGCAGAGGGGCCCTTCGGCCCGTTGCCATCAGCCTGAGCGCGGCCGATCCGCTCTGATGTTGGATCAATGACGCTGCGGGAGACGCCTTCCCAGAACGCCCTGATCTCCGGGTCAGTGTTGGAACCCTCGATCAACGCCTTGCTGACCATCTTGAACTTATCCCGTGTCCGAAGCCAGCTCTCCAACTCTGCTCTGAGACCTTCAGGCCCGTTGTCTCTGACGAGCCAGCCCTTGGATATCCCTTCGATTGTTGTGGCAATCAAGTCATGTCCCAGCTTCAGGAGGACGCTCCGCTTGTCTGGGAAGTAGACATAGAAGAGAGTTCGCTTGATTCCCGCGTGGGTGGCTAGGTCCTCAACCGTTAGGTCTCCCCATGACGAACCATTGTTGAGGAGGTAGAGCAGGGAATCAGCAATGTTCTGCTCAACATCGGCCCGGTAACTGCTTTGCCCATCGGGGTTTTGGTTGACCATCCCCTGATGCTACAAACTAATAACCCGAAGAGGTTCAACGCGAGTCCGCCACGAGCTAGGGGGGGGCTTACGTTTGGCGCGAAACGAGGATGCTCAACATCAGTGCCATGGCAAGGCCTGAGA
>JBAXCW010000217.1:0-2676 GCA_037141275.1 Actinomycetes bacterium | reverse complement strand
CTGCCGGACTGGTCAAGTGCACCTCTGATCTGCTGCGCGGTCAGGGGGCAGATGTCCTTGCACGACGTATAAAGGAAGGTCAGTATCGCCGGCGCGCCAGTAACGGTCTTCAGGCTTACAGGTTTACCGTTCTCATCACTCAGAGCAAAGTTCGCCACAGGAACTTCCTCGGGCATGAGGGAGCCGGAGTACCCGGCGTCGGTCGAAAGCGTTGCTGCTGGGCGCATGATCACCGCGAGCGTGATGCCGATCAGAGCGAGGCCGACTATTACGATTACGACGAGTTTTGTGCGTGCTCCGACCACAGGGGGAGCCTAACGGGATTCTCCGGCTATCCTTTCCTGACGATGGAAGGCTCAGTACAGGACCCAAACCGCGCACAGACAGCCGCCGAGCTGATTGCAGACATCAAGCTGCGCATTCCTGAGGTTGTTCCGGCTGAGATCAAAGACGGGCTCCCCGAAGGGGCAGTGCTTGTAGATGTTCGTGAAGACGGCGAGTACGCCACCGGGCACATCCCACAGGCCCACCACATTCCACGCTCATACCTCGAGCTGAGGATTGAGAACATCGCCCCTGACAGGGACACGCCTCTGGTCCTCTACTGCGCTGGCGGTGTTCGGTCCCTCTACGCGGCCAAGACCCTCGTTGACGATCTCGGCTACACGGACGTCAAGTCGCTTCTCGGCGGGATCACACTCTGGAAGGATGGGGGTCACCCGGTAGAGATGCCCAAGACCCTCACGTCCGTGCAGGCTGAGCGCTATAGCCGTCACCTGCTGCTGTCAGAGGTTGGTCTGGAAGGCCAGCAGAAGCTGCTTGACGCGAAGGTCCTCCTGCTTGGCGCAGGTGGCCTAGGGTCGCCAACCGCGCTGTACTTGGCTGCGGCTGGTGTTGGAACATTGGGGATTATCGATGGCGATGTGGTCGATCGCAGCAACCTCCAGCGGCAAGTCATTCACACCGAGGATCGAATCGGCACACTCAAGGTGGAGTCGGCAGCAGCGTCGATCAACGCCCTCAACCCGGATGTGGAAGTTGTCCAGTACCCGTATCGGATCGGACCCGACAACATCATGGACATCCTGCCCAACTACGACATCGTGGTTGACGGACTCGACAACTTCCCGACGAGGTATTTGCTTAACGATGCCTCTGTGCGGCTCAAGATTCCAGTTGTTTCAGCATCGATCCTTGGCTTCGAGGGACAGATCTCGGTCTTCTCGCCCTATGAGGGACCTTGCTACCGCTGCCTCTTCCCTGTTCCGCCACCACCGGAGCTTGCCCCTTCCTGTGGTGCTAATGGAGTGCTCGGAGTACTTCCAGGAACTATGGGGCTCTTGCAGGCAACTGAGGTCATGAAGTTGATTCTGGGCCAAGGCGACACGCTTGTCGGGAGGCTGCTTCTTTATGACGCCCTCGCGACGTCGTTCACTGAGCTCAAGATTGGCAGAGACCCTGAGTGCCCAATCTGCTCACGTGCGCCAGACGCGATCAGCGACTCTGAGATGGGCGTGTTCCCTGACTACGACGCCTTCTGCGACGGCTCGCACTAGGCTTCCATCCATGGCTCTTGTCCGCATACCCCCAGTTCTCCGAGCAAGCGTCGGTGGTGAGCGCGAGGTCGAGGCCGCTGGCAGCAACATCGGCGAGGTCCTTGCTTCCTTGGTTGCTGATCATCCAGCCACCAAGGACCAGATTTTCGGTGCTGATGGCACTCTCAACCGTTACGTCAACGTTTATCTGAATGACGAAGATGTTCGAGTACTTGACGGTCTTGAAACGACGGTCGGCGTTGGCGATCACTTGGTGATCCTGCCTGCGATGGCCGGCGGTAGCTAAAAACCCCACCCAGCTTCTTGGTTTGTCCGCCTCACGGCGCTAGACTTCCCCTTGGTTAGCTTTATGACTGAACCGCTCCTAAACCGTCCCTGCGGAGGCCGCTTCGGCGACATCGTCCAATCCATTGGTGCGACGCCCCTTGTCGAGCTCAAGAGGCTCTCACCAAAGCCTGGTGTTCGGATCTGGGCCAAGCTTGAATCGCGCAACCCCACGGGTTCGATCAAGGACCGCGTTGCTCGCGCCCTGATCGAGGACGCCGAGGAGAAGGGCGCTATCGGTCCGGGGATGACCATCCTTGAGCCGACCAGCGGCAACACGGGCATCGCACTGGCCATGATCTGCCGCCGTAAGGGCTATCCACTTCGGGTTGTCATGCCAGAGAGCGTCACCGTAGAGAGAACTCAACTGCTCAAGATGTACGGCGCTGAGATCATCTATTCGGAGGGCGCGAAGGGGTCCAACGGGGCCGTAGAGATGGCACTCGACCTCGCTCAGAAGGATTCCTCCGTTTACATGCCTTACCAGTACGGCAACCCTGCCAATCCGGCAGCGCACTACAACGGAACCGGCCCAGAGATCCTCGAGGAGCTTGATGATGTGGCCGCATTCGTTGCGGGCTTGGGCACTGGCGGCACACTGATGGGTGTCGGCCGACGCCTTAAAGAGACCCTGCCTGATGTCAAGATCGTCGCTGCCGAGCCCATGCAAGGGGAGCCAGTCCAGGGACTGCGCTCGCTGGATGACGGTTTCATCCCTCCAATCACTGACCTGAACATGCGCGACCGGAAGATCATGGTCAGCAACCGGGACGCGGTGCTCTGGACGCGCAAGCTT
>JBAXCW010000216.1:0-2683 GCA_037141275.1 Actinomycetes bacterium | reverse complement strand
GGCGCGCGGGCATTCCTGGTTGGGGTTGTCGCCGCGGCCAGCCTCAAGAGAGACGCGGCTGTGCAGCAGTCAACAACAGCACCAGTCCCTGCATCTAGAGGCGACATCACGGATCGCAATGGCGTTGAGCTAGCGGTTTCGGAACCGATGGTCACGGTCACCGCGGATCCGATGATGATCTCCAACCCGAGCAAGGTTGCTGCTCAGGTGGCCCCGCTAATTGGGCGCAGCGTTCTGGATATTGAGGCCAAGCTTTCAAACCACAAGCAGCAGTATGTCCGCCTTGCTCGCAAGGTATCGGTAGCGAACGGCAAGCGGGTTCGGAGCCTCAAGATCAACGGAATTGACTTTGAGAAGACAATGGGTCGTTCCTATCCCCGCGGCGCTCAGGCAGGTCAACTGATTGGCCTAGTTGGCGACTCGGGCCATGGCATGTCAGGACTTGAGCTGTCGTTCGACAAGACCCTCGCCGGTTCCGACGGAGAGCGGACGACTGTGACTGATCGGCTTGGCCAGCCGATCCTTGTTACCGACTCGAAAACAGTCAAGTCTGGCGGGACTCTTCAACTCACGATTGACGCGCCCGTCCAGGACGAGGTAGAGCGGGTACTCGCCGGTGTCGGACGCGTGTTTCAGCCCAAGGGAGCTACCGCGATTGTGATGGATCCTCGGACGGGCAACATCCTTGCACTTGCTAACTGGCCGGCAGTGAATGCCAATTCGATCGGCACTGCCTCGGACTACGCCCAGATGAATAGGGCTAGCGGGTTCACATACGAGCCGGGCTCAACGTTCAAGGCTTTCACCGTTGCTAGCGCCCTTGAGGATCACAAGGTGACACCAGACTCAATGTTCAACCTGCCGACACTGCTCCACCTCGGTGACAAGACCATTAAGGATGCCCATGATCGTGGTGCTGAGAGTCTGAGCGTCTCGAGCATTCTGGCCCAGTCGAGCAACGTCGGAGCGGCCCTAATTGGACTCAAGATCGGACGCCACAGGGTCGACCATTGGATCCGCCGGTTTGGCTTTGCCACGCCCACCAACTCGGGTTTTTCTGGCGAGGAGCGAGGTCTGTTGCTCCCCCTCTCGAAGTACTCGGCAGCGACGGTGGGGAACGAGGCGATGGGTCAGGGACTGGCTGTTACACCACTGCAGATGGTTCAGGGCTATGCGGCGCTGGCCAACGGCGGAGTCCTTCGCTCTCCGCGAATCGCCCAGCGCGCAAACGGGGTCCCTATTCCAGTAGCTCCCGGGCATCGAGTTATCTCGGAGCGGGTTTCGCGGTTGATCCGGAACATGTTGCGCGGCGTTCTTGCTGAGGGTGGTACTGCCTCCGGTGCTGAGATTCCTGGCTTTGACTTGGCCGGTAAGACTGGGACAGCACAGAAAGTTGATCCGGTGACGGGCACCTATTCGAGCTCCCGATACATCGCATCTTTCATTGGCTTCGCCCCTGCAAGGAGCCCTAAGCTGCTAACCGCCGTCCTTGTGGACGAGCCTCAAGGGGACATCTACGGAGGGTCTGTGGCTGCCCCAGCCTTCTCCAGGATTATGGCGTTCGCCTTGCCCTATCTGGGCATTACCCCGCGCTGAGGCCGACCGTGCGACTCGGCGACATCATTGACGTTGCTGATGGCCCGGAGGCTGCCATCGATATCTCGAGCCTTGTGTTCGATGACCGGCAGGTTGTTCCTGGTGCGCTGTTCTTTTGCGTTCCAGGGTTCACCCGGGATGGTCATGATTTCGCGCCATTGGCACTTGAGCGGGGCGCTGTTGCGCTTGTTGTCGAGAGGTCACTTGGACTCGGATGCCCGGAGATTGTGGTTCCCAAGGTCCGGAGCTCGATGGGCCCCGCCGCAGCGAGGTTTCACGGTGACCCGTCTCGGCAGCTGAACGTCCTAGGATTTACGGGGACCAACGGAAAGACCACCAGCGCCTATCTGGCGAGGTCGATTCTGGAACAGGTGGGCATGCGATGCGGTCTGCTGGGCACGGTCGAGTCTGTGGTGGCCGGTGACGTCCTAGAGGCTGGGCGCACCACTCCAGAGGCGATAGAACTTCAAGCATTGCTGGCGCTGATGCGGGATGGTGGGGACCAGGCTGCAGTGATAGAAGTCTCCTCGCATGCACTTGATTTGGGGCGGGTAGACGGGGTTACGTTCGCCGCTTCGGTCTTCACAAACCTGACGCAGGATCACCTTGACTATCACGGCACCATGGAGGAGTACTGGCAGTCCAAGCGCCGACTTTTTACGGACCTCCCGCGTGGAGTCCCAGTGATCAATCTTGATGATCCGTATGGGGCAAGCCTTGCTGCGGAGCTTGAGGATGCTGTGACCTTTGGCATTAGAGGTGGGGCTGATTGGGGGGTTCTAGGTCTTGAGACCGACATTGTGGGCTCACGTTTCATGATGATTGGCCCAGACGGTGAGGCGGCCGTAGAGACTGCTCTGCCAGGTGCATTCAATGTCTCCAACGTTCTTGGGGCAGCCGCGGCTGTTCATGCTCTGGGCGTGGGATTCGAGGAGATCGTTGCGGCCCTTCCGCATGCCACGCGCGTACCAGGGCGCTTTGAGCCTGTTGCCTGCGGACAGCCGTTTGCTGTCCTTGTCGACTACGCGCACACTCCAGACTCGCTCGACAACGTACTTGCGGCTGCCCGTCAGATTGCGACCAAGCG
>JBAXCW010000215.1:0-2699 GCA_037141275.1 Actinomycetes bacterium | reverse complement strand
GACCGCTCGCGATCGGTATCTTCGATGCGCAGCACCATTGATCCGCCTTGGCCGCGAGCAAGCAGCCAGTTGAAAAGGGCGGTGCGGGCTCCACCAATGTGGAGGGCTCCCGTAGGAGATGGTGCGAATCGAACTCTCATGAAGGGAACCGCATGGTAGTCGGAGCACATGTCTCACCGGCCGGGGGCCTACCCAAGGCGATCGAACGCGGGGTCGAAAGGGAGTGCGACGCAATCCAAATCTTCTCTCAATCTCCACGGGCTTGGAAGCCAACAAACCATACGGAGGAGGCCATTGACGCCTTTCGTAGTGCGCGCAAGGAGAGCCGAATTGGACCGGTCCTGATCCACGCGGTCTACCTTCTCAACTGTGCATCAACTGACCCAGAGTTGCGAGAGAAATCACTAACTGGACTGATCAACGCCCTCGACGTCGGCGATCGGATTGGCGCCAACGGAGTAGTTCTTCACCCAGGCTCAGCAAAAGACGGGGACCCTAGCGAGGCAGTTGCTCGTGCGGGTGAGGTCATCGCCGAGGCACTGAAGGAGACAGGAAGCTGCGAGCTGCACCTCGAGAACACGGCTGGCGCAGGGGGAACCCTAGGTCGGTCATTCGAGCAACTTTCAGAGCTCCTGACTGCATCCGGAGGCGACCCACGGCTTGGTGTTTGTCTAGACACATGTCACCTGTACGCATCTGGCTACGACGTCAGCACGCTCGAAGGAATCGCCGAGACCGTCGAGGCCTGCGATGCCGCGATTGGACTTGACCGCCTTAGGTCGTTGCATGTGAACGACTCGAAGACCGAGCTCGGGTCCAACAAAGATCGGCACGCACCTCCGGGCGAGGGCCTGATCGGTGGAAAGGGCTTGGGGCTGTTTATGGCCGAGCCCCGCTTCGCGCACCTCCCCGCGATCCTTGAGGGGCCGGGCACCGGCGGAGCGGAAGCTCAGCTAGAGGATGTCCGCAAGATGAGGCAACTTCTCAAGCAGGGCAGGAAGGCCCGCGGGCTGAAGGACTAAGCCGCCTCAGCCAAGGACCCGACGCCCAGCAGGCCCTCTATCTGGCTACGAACACCAGGTGAAGCGTTGATCTTCATGTCATCGCCCAAGACGATCGTGCGGATCCCGTCCTTAGCTGGTAGCTCCAGCGTGACCGGGCTTCCACCCGGATTGGCCGCGAGCAAATCCTTGAGATCGTCAAGTACTTGCCCGGCCACGCCTGAGGCTGGTACCCGGACTGTGATTCCGGCCTCCTCGACCACCGCGGCCGCCTCAGCATCACGGATCTCATCGTCGGTCGGCTCAAATTCCTTGACCTCTCGGATCAGAATTGTGGGACGCCCCTCATCCTTTCGGTCTAGTTCGCCGTTGACGATCAGGATGCGATCTTCCTCCAGCAGATGGCCGAGCTTCTCAACGCCCTTCTTGAAGATCAGTAGGTCGCAGGCGCCCTCTTGGTCCTCGAGAACCGCGCGGATCATTGGGTCCCCGGCACGCGTACTAACCCGCGCAACCTTGGTGATGATGCCGCCCGTGGTCACGCGCTCGCGGTCCTTGCGCTCGCCAAGCCCACCAATGCCGCAGTCCACCGCCTTTGCCATCGCAGCTCGGACCTCCCTGAGCGGATGGGCTGAAATATAAATCCCGGTGGAGTCGCGCTCGCCGGCAAGAAGCTCCTTGCGCTCAAACTCACCAGAAGGGATAGAAGGCCGTATGGAGTCCGTAACGGCGGAATCGTCATCCAAGCCCGCAAAGAGGTTCCCTTGCCCTGTCTCGGCGTCCTGACGCGTCTGCTGGCCACCTGAGATCGCCTGCTCTACAACCGCGAGCATTCCCTTGCGGGTGGCCCCAGTCGAATCGAACGCGCCAGCCTTGATCAAAGCCTCAATGGCTCCCTTATTGACCATCCGACCATCAACGCGTTCGCAGAAATCGAAGATCGAATCGAAGCGAGCATCTTCACGCGCTCCAAGGATTGCCTCAACCGCTTGATAGCCGACACCCTTGACGGCGTCTAGTCCGAAGCGAATAGAAGTGTCTTCTACAGAGAAGCCGTGCTCCGACCCGTTCACATCGGGTGGGAGAAGAACGAGGCCCATCTCGTCAGCGTGCGACAGATAGAACGGAACCTTGTCCTTGGTGGACATCACCGAGCTAACCAAGGCCGCCATGTACTGGGCGGGATAGTTGGCCTTAAGCCATGAAGTTCGGTATGAGATCAGCGCATAACAGGCAGCGTGGGACTTATTGAAGGAGTAGTCGGCGGCGCGCTCATTGGCTTCCCAGATCCAGGCGACAGTTCCCTCACTTGTACTTGACGCGCGGCAGCCAGCAAAGAACTCGTCCTTCAGCGCGGCCATGGCGTTGCGGTCCTTCTTACCGATGGCCTTTCTCAAGTCGTCTGCTCGGGCGCCAGAGAACCCAGCAAGCTCCTTTGAGATCAACATGGCCTGCTCCTGGTAGAGAATCACACCCTTCGTCTCAGCGAGAATCGGCTCAAGCCGTGGGTCCTTGTAGGTGATCGAGTCTGGGTTCAGCTTTCCGCGGGCATAGTCCGGGATCTTGTCCATGGCCCCCGGCCGGTACAGGGCCACAAGAGCAATGAGGTCGCCGAACTCTGTCGGCTTAACCTGTCGCAGTGCTTTTCGCATTCCCTCAGACTCAAACTGGAATATTCCGACTGAGTCAGCCTTGGCG
>JBAXCW010000214.1:0-2747 GCA_037141275.1 Actinomycetes bacterium | reverse complement strand
GTAAACCCGTTGGCTCTGCCTACGCAGGTTCGAATCCTGCTCCCCCCACTGCCGTCCCCGAGTTCTAGCCCGCTGGGCAGCCGTCAAGAGAGGCCGGGCTGGAACTTTTCGTGCGGTTGACTAGCGCTGGGGTCATCAATAGTCTTTTCCCGATGAAGACAAGATTCATCTGGCTGACGCTGACTGGCGCTCTGCTCCTTGCGGCGCCTGCGCAGGCCAAGGTGCAGACGGTGACAATGAAGGCAGGCCCATTCACTGTCGGCGGGTACGAGGTGGCGCTTCAAGGGCAGCATCTCCTCGTTGGGGCCCCGAAGGTTGACGGCTACATCACTCGCATGGAGACCGATGTGGTTGACGTCAAGACGGGGAAAACAGTCCCGATCAGTCGGATCATGCTGCACCACATCGTCTTCGCCAACCTCGGCCCGAACTTCTCACATGTGAATACCCCAGAGCCCTTTTATGGCGATGGTGAGGAGCGAGCGAAAATGGACCTTCCGGCGGGCTACGGATACCCAATCACCAAGGACGACGCTTGGGGTTGGGTCTGGATGCTGATGAACCACAAGCCGACGAGTGACAGTGTCTACATCCGTTACAAGATGGAGATCGTCACTGGCGAGACGCGGAAGTCTGTGATTCCCCTTGTCTGGGACACATCACATGGGCGACAGGCGCGCGTGTTTGACGTTCCGGGTGGCGGCGTGGCAGGTTCACTTGACGTGCGTACCGACACGCAGACCGCACCGGTGTCGGGCCGCCTTGTAGCCGGCTTAGGGCATGTTCACGGCGGCGCGTATGACCTGGCTCTCTCTGAGCCAGACTGCGGTGGCCGCACCATTTACCGGTCTTCCCCTACGTGGGGTCTTTCGTCGAATGCCTTCTACAAGGTTCGTCCTGTGTTGCACGAGCCGGGTCCAATCAACATGACCCAGTTCAAGTCATCCACAGGCATTCCCATCAAGGCGGGTGAGCGACTGATGGCTACCTCGCGTTACGACAACGTGCGTCCTCACACTCGGTCCATGGGTCTGCTGCTGGCCTACCTGGCGCCAGATGCCTCGGTCGCGGCGAATTGCGGCCGTCTTCCTAGGGACATCAAAGTTCTAAAGACGACGACTAAGGGGCGTTCGCTTGCTCCTGTTGCTCGGATCCAAATCTATGACTGGAACGGGAGCTCAACTGCCAAGCAAGTGTTTGGTCCACCTGGGGCGATGACCATTGCTGCTGGAAACGCTGCAGTTGAAGTCAAGGATTTTGCCTTCGCAGCGGGCAATCTCTCGGTCCCAGTTGGATCCACGGTGACTTGGACATTCGACGACGCGGTCCGCCATAATGTGACGGTCGCGGATGGCCCCGAAGGGTTTTCGTCGAACTGGCTTTCCGGCGGGGCCTCGTTCTCTAAAACGCTAACCAAGGCCGGTACCTACACCTTCTTCTGCGAGTTGCACCCCGTGGGAATGGTGCAGCGAGTAGTTGTCCGCCCCTGAGTCGGGCCCAATGGCGGATCTCTAGTGGCGAGTTGTTTGCCCGGCTCGGTTACTCTCGAGTTTCAATGAGCGCCACCCGCATGACAGTTGAGATCTGGTCTGATGTTGCTTGTCCGTTCTGCTGGATTGGCAAACGCTCCTTTGACGAGGCTCTGTCTCGCTTCGAACACGCTGAGGAGACTGATGTCGTCTGGCGGTCCTACCAACTTGGTCCAGCAATGCCGCGCGACTACGACGGTGACATCTATGACGTGCTGGCCTCCAAGTACGGCGGAACGCGCGACCAAGCAGTTGCCATGAACGGCCGTGTCAGGGAGATGGCCGACGGGATTGGGCTTGAGACTGATTTTGACGCGATCAAGCCAACCAACACACTTGATGCGCACCGGCTCGTGCACCACGCTCGCCGCAGCGGACTGGCCGACCAAACCAAGGAGAGGCTTTTTGCCGCCTACTTCCGCGATGGCAGCAATGTCAGTGACACGGGAGTGCTGCGCAGGACAGGCGCCGAGGTGGGACTTGACCCAACTGAGGTGGCGGAGATGCTCTCCAGCGGAGACTTCACCCAAGCCGTTGCTCTGGAGCAGGAGCAGGCCAATGACCTTGGTATTTCGGCGGTCCCAACCTTTGTCTTTGACCGCACATCCGCGGTACAGGGAGCGCAGTCCGCAGACTTGCTCCTTGACGCTCTCAATACAGCTTGGACCGCCCAGTCCCGCTGAGGGGCTGACGTCGCGGCGCGGCCACGACTGTCTGGGTAGGCTCCGCAGGGTATGGATCTCACGTTTTCAGAGGAGGAGACTGAATTCCGCGACGAGCTTCGCTCGTGGCTTGACGCCAACCACCCCGGCGAGGAACCGGTCGGCGATGAGAACGCAGAGTTCGCTTGGCGATGTGAGTGGCAGCGACGCCTGAACGAGGGAGGCTGGGCCGGTGTTCATTGGCCTGTCGAGTACGGCGGCCGTGGCGCAACGTTGATGCAGTCCGCAATCTTCTTCGAGGAGCTTGGTCGGTCCCGCTCCCCACTGCCAGGTAACGGCCTCGGTCTGCTGCTCGCTGGTCCCACAATCATGGCGTGGGGTACTGATGAGCAGAAGGACCGCTACCTCAACCCAATTCTTTCGGCTGAGGAAATCTGGTGTCAGGGCTTCAGCGAGCCTGAGGCTGGCTCCGACCTCGCATCGCTCAAGACCAAGGCGGTTCGCGATGGTGACGATTGGGTCATCAACGGTCAGAAGGTTTGGACCAGCGCAGCCC
>JBAXCW010000213.1:0-2762 GCA_037141275.1 Actinomycetes bacterium | reverse complement strand
AAACTGCCCAGATTCAATGCAAGGCCGAACAAGCTCGAGCAATCCACGCTGCTGTGCTTCCGTGACCGCCGCGGGAGCTCCCGATGTCCGCACACCGGTGACTGTCGCGAGCGACGAAGACACATGCGGTCGCCTGAACAGGAGATCCGTCTGCCCGAGCGAGAGCACGTCGCGATCCACAAGGTGAGCGCGGCTCCTGACACGTGCACCGTTGACAAAGGTTCCGTTCCGCGAAAACTCGAGATCCTCTACGACCCACTGATCCCCCCTGCATTCAAGGACGCAGTGCAGGCGGGAAACCTGATCGTCTCCTGTGAGGTCGACGTCGCACTCAGTGCCTCGACCAACGGTCAGCACTGGCTTGACGTTCAATGAGAGATCAACTATCTGTTGTTTGCCAGCCGGTGCCCTGTAGGCAAGGAAAGGTTGTGACCTTCGCTCTGCTTCAACAATCGCCTTCAGCTCGTTTGGAGACCACGCATGACGGGCAAAGGGTGATGCGAACGGTTCGGGTTTGTCGTTCATCGAAGAATTCATGATGTTGTGGAGCTCCTTCCACGACGCGTGGCGGCTCGGTGCCCTGGCCGAAATGACCTTCCTGTGCCGCCAACCATGACCGGCTCGTTCAAGAGATGTTCACCGCCACGGGTGAATCTCATCACAGCACCCACGGCTCCGATGACAATTCGCAGCGCCCCTGCTCGAACTTCGCTAGCTGGTGCTTGAACCCATTCAGCATGTGTTCGCCCTTACGCAAACCAACGGACTGGCCGACGAGTTGGTCGTGCCAGCACGAACGCAAACCCGCAGCCGGCTGTGCATGGAACCTGAACTGACGGCTGAGTCTGAGGTCCAGTATTCACAGTGGGAGTCACGGTAGGTGCTGAACGAATAAGGAAGCCGAGCTCTTATCGGGTTGTCCTGACCGTAGGGTCTGCGTACTGCGTGTACCGAACCCACATTCTCTCTCCCCAGCCACACAGGGCGTATTTGAGGGGGAAGCACTGGCCCGTCGGATACCCAGCGTCGCTGTCATAGGCAGTGAATATGGCGAGTGACGCCTTCACGATCGACGCTTCGCCGGCAGCAGCGGACGCGGGCACGGCCACAGAACCCAGCATGGCAAACCCAGCGATCAGCACCGTCACTCGTTTCATCTTCTCCCCGGTCCATTCACTCGGAATCGGAAAGTGACCGAATCTGCGACGTATGCGCTGGCCACGGCCTACCGCGGCCTCCGACTCTTGAGCTGCAATCTCTATCACACAAACCCAAATGCGTCAAGTTCTGAGTCGGTTCAGGCCGATAATTGGTTTTTGGGGAGGGCGGAGATCGACCATCGACTCTCGGATGCACCGGACGATGGCTCCCAACTCCGCTCCGCACGGTAGCGATCGAGCGGTTTTCCGGTCAACCAACCTGCCGGCCGAAAGACACCAACCGATCCAGTAATTCCAAGGCCGCGCTGGCGACAATCCCGGCACCGGCCTCCTCATAGTGGATCCCGTCCGCGCTTCTGGCTCTCTGCTTTTGTCCGGATGAGTCGACGAGGTAGTCGGAGTAGTTGCCGTCCAGCCCCTTGAAGCGACCCCAGAGGCCTACGAAGTCGACTCAGCAAGCTTGATGTCCCGCGGCTCAGCCTCGCCGGCATAGCCGTACAAATCGTCATTCGGATCTGTGTCCAACCACATGATTGCCAAGTGAAGGCCGAGCCCGTCAACCGCTTCAATGGTTGAGGCGAGCACCTCCGTCAGCCTGTTCTCCCGTGGGTCGGCGACGTCCGAGCTTACGTAGCGAGTGACCCGCCGAAAAAGGCTCTTCTCCTCACTCATTGGGAAAAGCTTACTCACCACAAATCTCCGGCCGCGAGCAGGCCTGCGGTTTTAGCCGCATGGATGATGGCGGCCGTTCCAACGAGTGCCACCGGCACAACGGCTGAGAAGGAGGAACTTTCTGTAGTTGCATTGGCCATGAGGTCCCCGCCGATGGGGCCGACCTGACAAGTCATTGCGCCTTTAGCTCATTCAGCCCAGGGCCGGAAAGCTCGGACGCGTGCGTCTCAGGAGCCAGCCTGGACAGTCACTGCTCTCCCCTAGTGGTCGGAGCGCACCCAGTTTGCGCAGCTACGTTTGCTCACCCCTCCGAACGGCAACCAGTACACCCTCCCCGTCACTGTCGTCGTAATAGATCTCTAGCGGAAAGGTGGACACTGGCCGGGCTGGCAGACTTGATGCCCCGAACCTAGCCCGCTTTGACTCAACCTTCCCGAGTTACCGATGCCAAGGGTTCGCCAATGTTCCCGGCGGTCTCAGTCAACGGTATAGCGGTGGTCCTGGAACGAGCGACTAGCTCGATTTCGAGAATCGACCGCCCAGACACGTAAGTCGTACCAGCCAATTCCGAACATGCTGCCGGGCAGGACCCAACGCAAGCTGTACCAGTTGCAGGCCTTATGGCCGCGAATTACACGGCTGTGAAAGGCCCGGCCGTAAATGTGGCCGTTGTCAATCTTGCGTTCCTTAGCCTTCAGCATGATCGGCCCACGTCGCGCGCACAGGTGGAACTTGACGTGTTCATAGAAGGTCACACCATTGCTCCCCTCGCTCCAGGTCTCAAGGAACTGAGCCACCATCAAATTGGGTCCAGCTGACGCTTGCGCTGGGGCTAGCCCAAGACAGGCACAAGCGGCCAAACTGGTGACAAGCGCTGCCCGCAGTCGCCTGTCCAAAGAAACGGTTGCCGTGCTTGACGCGCCCAAGGTA
>JBAXCW010000212.1:0-2763 GCA_037141275.1 Actinomycetes bacterium | reverse complement strand
CTCGGTGAGGGTGTTCTTGGCAACACGGAGGCTTGTGTCAGCCTCGCGCAGCTTGAGTCGAAGTTCAGCCGCCTGGGGAACTGTCATCCCGCGGTAATCGACGATGAAGATCGCGTCAGATTCTTTGATGTCAGTGGTGAGCTCTTCGATCACCACTGCTTTCTCTGCTTTGTTCATGTTGCTCCTGTCATTTCTCTCTAGAAAAGCGAACCGCCCGCTTGGAGCGGGCGGTGTTCGAGTCAGGGATGAGCGCTAGCCCCTCCCAGTTCGTGTCCGTCCCGTCACCTCGCCGGGTCTTCTTCCTTACGGATGCCCGGTTTCTGTGGCGCGGTGGTGCGCTTTTGGATTCAGTCGGCCGTTTCGGACGACTCCTCAACTGCTGGTGTTTCTTCGGCTACTGGCTCCTCAACCTCTGGAGCCTCAACGGCTGGTGCTTCAGCTACCGGCTCCTCAACTTCTGGAGCCTCGGCTGCTGGCTCCTCAGCTACAGGTGCCTTGGCCTTGGCGGCTGGTGCAGGGGTTGGGGCCTGATCGCCCTCGCCGCCGCCATCAGTGACAACGCGGACGCCAGGGCCCATCGTCGACGCCAAAGTGACGGTGTGGATGTAGCGACCCTTGGCTGCAGATGGCTTGGCACGCTGGATCTCGTCCATTACGGCCGTGAAGTTCTCAACAAGGTCTGCCTCAGGGAAGCCAATGCGTCCGATGACTACATGGACGATTCCAGCCTTGTCGGTGCGGTACTCAACCTTGCCGGCCTTGGACTCAGTGATGGCCTTGGTCAGGTCTGCTGTGACAGTGCCGACCTTCGGGTTAGGCATCTTGCCTGAGGGCCCAAGCACCTTGCCGAGACGGCCAACAACTGGCATCAGGTCAGGCGTGGCAATGACCACATCGAAGTCTGTGAAGCCTTCTTCGATCTTCTTGGCGAGGTCCTCGGCACCGACATGGTCGGCTCCGGCCTCTTCTGCCTCGCGGGCCTTGTCACCCTGAGCGAAGACAGCGATGGTCACGTTCTTACCGAGCCCGTTGGGCAGGGCGACTGTTCCACGCAGCTGCTCCTCAGCATGGCGGACGTTAAGTCCGGTGCGTACGTGCAGCTCTACGGCTTCATCAAACTTTGGTTCGCGCAGGCTCTTGACGAGTGCGACGGCTTCGGCGGCTGAATGCTCGCGCATGCTGTCGTACTTCTGGCGTGCTTCGCGCCATGTCTTACCGCGACGTGCGATTCCTGTTGCCATTAGCCCTCTACCTCGATTCCCATCGAGCGGGCTGTGCCGGCGATGATCTTTGCTGCCTGATCAATGTCATGTGCGTTGAGGTCGTTCATCTTCGTCTCGGCGATCTCACGAAGCTTGGCCTGTGTGATCGAGGAAACAACGGTCCGACCTGGCTCTGATGACCCCTTCGGGATCTTCAGTGACTGAAGAATCAGAACTGCTGCTGGTGGGCTCTTGCAGATGAATGTGAAGGAGCGGTCCTCGTAAACGGTGATCTCGACGGGGATCGTCGTGCCGTTGTCCTGTTGCGTCTGGGCGTTGAAAGCCTTGACGAACTCCATGATGTTTACGCCGTGCTGACCAAGCGCAGGACCAACCGGTGGAGCAGGGCTTGCCTGGCCTCCTGGAGCCTGAAGTTTGATGATTGTCATTACTTTTTTCGCCATGGTCAGACTTTCTTCACTTGGTCGAATCCGACTTCGACAGGGGTTTCACGTCCAAAGATGGATACCAGTACCTTGAGCTTCGCTGCGTCCTCGTTGATTTCGGCGATCTCTCCGGAGAAGTCTGAGAGCGGTCCTGAGATGACCTTTACCTGCTCGCCAACGTTGTACTGAGCGACTGGTCGAGGCGGTGTTGCAGCAGTTGCTCCTGGTACCTGTGGACCCTGCTCAACCTTGAGCAGACGGTCAACTTCAGCAGCAGTAAGTGGGATTGGCTCGTCAGCAGCGCCAACGAATCCGATCACGCCAGGCGTGCCCTTGACGAGCTGCCAGGAATCTTCATCAAGGTTCATTTCGACGAGCACGTAAGCGGGCATCGTGCGCTTCTCAACTTCAATCTTCTGGTTGTCCTTGATTTCCTGAACCGTTTCGGTCGGGACAACAATTCGGCGAATTGCGCGCTGCTGCTTGAGGGCGGAACGACGATGTTCAAGGTTCTGACGAACCTTGTTCTCGTGCCCGGAGTAAGTGTTGATGACGTACCAGCGATACATGTCTAGGCCACCTAAAGGATGAGGTCCATGAACTTCGTGGACAGGAAGTCGGCTACGCCGAGGTAAGTGCCGGCAATGGCAACGAACCCTGCGACAACTGCGGTCGCCTGGGAAACGTGTTGACGGTCAGGCCACTGGACGCGCTGAAGCTCGCGCCAGGAACCACGAAGGAAGTTGATGAAGCGAAAACGGGAAGGGGCTTGCGCGTGCGCCTCGGCATGGTGCTGTTCGGCCGACTCGTCAATGGGAGTTTCGTCCCGGTCGAAGTCGTCTCCGCCTGGGGCGTCCACAGTCGTTGACACGATTAGCGTGTCTCCTTGTGCTGCGTGTGCTTCTTGCACCAGCGGCAGTGCTTGCGCATTTCAATCCGGTCGGGATTGTTGCGCTTGCTCTTATTTGTCTGGTAGTTGCGTCGCTTGCAGTCTTCACAGGCAAGTGTCACAGCGATGCGTACGTCTCCGCGGGCCATTGGTTTTAATCTCTTCCGGTCAATGCTTACGCCGTCCGGGTGGGGCAAACAGCCTCCCGAACGGCAGGGACTGCAAG
>JBAXCW010000211.1:0-2766 GCA_037141275.1 Actinomycetes bacterium | reverse complement strand
CACTAGTGCGATATAGGACAGCGCCAAACGGAGAACGTCCCGCCTCTTCAATCACACCGCGTTCAAGCAGTGTTGCCGCAGCGGATTCCGCGTTGACGCCTCGGATCCTGGCTATCTCGGGACGGGACACCGGCTGCAAGTAGGCGACGATCGCGAGGGTCTCTGCCTGAGCAGCGGTCAGTGGAGGAGTCCGTGGTGCCGCAAACATTCGACGGGCTGCGTCCTCTGACTCAGGGTTGCTCGACAGGGACCAACCCCCAGCAACTTCCCGCAGGACGATCCCTCTGCCCTGCTCGCCAAGCTCTTTCGCAACATTGGTGAGTGCGTCGCGGACCTCATCTTGAGTGGCTTCGCACGCTTCTGCCAGATCAGTGACCTTCAGTGGCTCTGGGGCGAGGAAGAGCAGAGCCTCAAGGTTCCGCACGAGCGGCTCGACCTCGGTCATGCCGCCTGATCCGAAACGACTGAGAGCAGTGGCCGGACGGCCTGCGCTGGAGCGGCCGCAACGAGAATCGGGCCAAATGGCTCGCTCTGATTCCAAGTCGCTTCGCCGCGCCGGTACATCTCCAACAGCGCCCAGAGCGTGACGGCCACGGTCACCCTGTCAGCGCCGGCTACCGCACGCTCAAAGTCAAAGCTGCCCTTGGTCAGAAGGGCGCGAAGTGTTGAAAGCCGTTCCCCCACCGTGACCTGAGGTCGGTGGAGATGCCCAACCTGAATCTTTGGTGGCGGGGTGAGCAGAGTTCCCATTGCCTCGCCCAATCGCGCGACCTCGTATGACTTCTTTGCGTGCTCAAGTGATGCTCGCCTAAGGCCCTTAGGAAGTGGAGCGCTTCTGAAGCGATGGCCCGACTGCTCAGCCAGCCGCTCTCGCAGCCACTCCGCTGCTCCCCTGTTGCGATGCTGCGCCATCAGCCGCTCAAACAGCTCCTCAGCGGCCTCCCCTGCGTCAAGTTCAAGCTCTTCCTCCTGCTCACCAGGGAGCAGCATTCGACTCTTGAGTTCTAGTAGCGCGGCGATCAGAACAAGGAATTCAGTCGCAACCTCTAGGTCAATTTCGCCTCGTAGCTCAAGGTGATCCATGTACGAGAGAACGATCTCGGCGAGGTCAACTTCGAGAAGGTCAATCTCGTCCCTGAGGACGAGCGTCAGCAGCAGGTCGAATGGACCTGTGAAGACTTCAAGATCGAGGTCCAGATCAGCAGCTCTCACGGGCATGAAAGCTACCGACGGCACCCGACGGCGCCGCAAAGGTTTAGGAGCGGGGTCCGACTCCCATTGCTTCTCTCACATCAGCGAGAGTCGCGCTGGCGATAACTTGGGCCTTCTCAGCACCCTTCTTGAATGCGGCCTCAAGGGCGTCTTCATCGGCGCGCAGCTCCGTGTACCGGGCTTGGAGTGGAGCGAGCCGGTCAATGACGGCCTCCGCGACAGCGGTTTTGAAGTCGCCGTAGCGTGAGTCAGCGAACTCAGCTTCGATGGCGTCTGGCGTCGTCCCCTTGACAGCAGCAAGAATGTCGATCAGGTTGGCAATGCCCTCCTTGCCCTCACCACGTCGGACCTCTGAGCCCGAATCCGTGACCGCGGAGCGGAACTTCTTGAGGATCACAGCAGGATCGTCAAGCACGTGAATACGGCCCTGTTCACCCTCGCTCGACGTGGACATCTTCATGGTTGGGTTCTGGAGGTCCATGATTCGCGCTCCCACCTCAGGGATCCGGTGCTCAGGGACCACGAGCGTGTCGCCAAAGCGTGAATTGAAGCGCTCAGCAATGTCGCGCATCAGTTCAATGTGTTGCCTCTGGTCATCTCCTACGGGAACCTCATTGGCGCGATAGGCAAGAACATCCGCAGCTTGCAAAACAGGGTAGAAGAACAGTCCAGCACTGACCAGCTCGCGCTCGTTACCGGCCTTCTCCTTGAACTGGTGCATCCGGTTGAGGTCGCCCCATGAGGTGACCGAGCAGAGCAGCCAGCAGAGTTCGGTGTGTTCGATCACATCGCCTTGCCTGAAGAACACGCAGCGGTCAGGGTCAAGGCCAGCCGCAAGGAGAATCGCGGCCGTGTCGTAGGTCCTTGCCCGGAGCTCAGTGGGGTCATAAGCGACTGTGGTCGCGTGGAGGTCAACGATGCAGTAGAGGCCCTCTCCCCTGTCCTGACCAGCGACATACTGGTCAATGGCGCCGATCAGGTTGCCCAGATGCTTCTGACCTGTCGGCTGGATTCCGGAAAAGATTCTCATGTCTCGCAGGCTACCTTCGTGCGCGGTGGTTAGCCGTGGGCACCAGTGACCTCAAGGCCAGCCACGCCCAAGATGATCAATCCAATACAGGCGAACTTGGCAAGGCTCACGCCCTCACCAAACATCAGGATGCCGACGATCGCTGTTAGTCCCGTGCCAACCCCGGCCCAGACAGCGTAGGAAATACCAAGTTCCATCTTCTTGAGAACCAAGGTCAGGAGCCAAAACGACACCCCATATCCGATCACGACGGCTGCAAATGCGCCAATTCTGGCTCCCCCCGTCCAATCATTTGAAGCTCTCAGCGCCGTGGTCGCGGCAACTTCAGCAAGAATCGCCAACCCCAGCAGCGGCCACGGGCCCATCAGAGCGGTTGGCGTACGACTGGGTTCTTCGCGGCGGCTGCTTCGTCAAGCCTGCGCACAGGTGTTGAGTATGGAGCCGACTGAGCAATCGTCGGATCAGCCTTGGCTTCTCTCAGAATGTCGGCAACCGCATCGGCGAAAGCGTCAAGCGTCTCTTTG
>JBAXCW010000210.1:0-2771 GCA_037141275.1 Actinomycetes bacterium | reverse complement strand
GCATACACCTGATGGAGTGAGTGCTGGTTCCCGACTCATCGGTTATGCGCACGATCGTCCTGTGGCCGGACTTGACGCTAATTGTCTTCGTGAGGGCGCCCCTTAGGCTTGCGGATGCATCGACCTTGCTGGAGACGGCTGTTCCGCCTCGGACGGTCAGCTTGATCTTGTTCCCAACACATGTGGTCACGTAATTTGGTGTGGACCGAGCAAAGGCTGGTTGGAGCCCGCCGCCCGCGGCCAGAATCGGATCAGATGCGGATGCGGATCCAGAAGCAACTAGGAGCAACGCGAGTGCGGTCGAAATGACCTTGAGGGCTGCGCGCATGCCTCGAATTGTACGGCCTTGTGCTCATCCGCGCGCTGCCCGGGCGCGAGCTCGGGCCCATCAAACGAGTTATCAAGCTGGTCACATGCTGGACCCGCGACTGAGGTAGATTCCGCGCTGATGGTAACGGCTTCAGCAGTCCGGGTTGGCATCAACGGCTTTGGCCGGATGGGACGCCTTGCCCTGCGTGCCTCTTGGGATTGGCCTGAGATTGAGGTAGTGCATATCAACGAGACTGCCGGGGACGCCGCGGTAGCCGCGCATCTACTGACCTTTGACTCTGTACATGGTCGTTGGGGACGTGATGCTGAGGGAGATGGTGACGCGATCAGCGCAGATGGCCGCCGCGTCACGTTCAGCCAAGACCCGACGCCGGGTGATGTCCCATGGCAGGAACACGGAGTCGATGTTGTACTAGAGGCCACCGGCAAGTTCAGGAGTCAGGCGACCCTCCTTCCGTACCTTGAGCGGTCGGTCAAGAAGGTCATTGTCGCTACGCCAGTCAAGGACGGGTCACTCAACATCGTTATGGGGGTCAATGACCATCTCTACCGGGCTGACGAGCACCACATTGTGACCGCGGCGTCGTGCACCACCAACTGCCTTGCGCCAGTTGTAAAGGTTATCCACGAGGAGATCGGGATTGAACATGGGTCGATAACTACTTTGCACGACATGACCGGGACTCAGATGGTCGTGGACACGATGCACGGTGACCTCCGGCGTGCGCGGGCGAGCAGCATGTCCCTGGTTCCAACGACCACCGGCTCGGCCACGGCAATCGGCCTCATCTTCCCCGAGTTGCAGGGGAAGCTTGACGGGCTAGCCGTAAGGGTTCCTCTCCTCAACGCTTCTCTAACTGACTCTGTCTTTGAGGTTTCGCAGGCGACGACAGTGGAGCAGGTCAACTCACTTCTTCGAACTGCTTCGGAAGGTTCCCTGAGTGGAATTCTGGGTTATGAGGAGCGGCCGCTTGTCTCCGTTGACTTCAGGGGTGACCCGCGGTCTGCGGTTATTGACGCTGCCTCAACGATCGTTACCAATGGGACTCAGGTGAAGATCTTGGCTTGGTACGACAACGAGTGGGGGTATGTCAACCGTTGGCTTGAGTTGGCGCGGATGGTCGCAGGCTCGCTTCCGATGGGGTCCTGATGGGAACATCTACCCGGACGGCAGACCAAAAAGGGGGCGACCTACGCAACTACATCCTCGTTACGGCTGCTTACTGGGTAGACACGCTTGCCGATGGGGCCAGCCGCGTGCTGGTGTTGTTCTTCTTCTACAGCCTGGGCTACAGCCCGTTTGAGCTCGCATCGCTGTTCGTTTTCTATGAGGTTTTCGGAATCGTCACCAACCTTGTTGGCGGTTGGCTGGCTGCGCGATTTGGCCTCAAGACAACTCTCTTTGCAGGGCTGAGCGTCCAGGTGGTAGCCCTCTCCATGTTGGGCCTTGCTCCTACTGCGTGGCTAGTCGTTGGTTACGTGATGGCCTCACAGGCTCTATCTGGTATCGCAAAGGACCTGACGAAGATGAGTTCCAAGAGTGCGGTAAAGCTGGTTGTTGCTGATGGAGACGAAAGCGGTCTGTACCGCTGGGTGGCGACCCTCACGGGGTCAAAGAACGCCCTCAAGGGGGTTGGTTTCTTTCTGGGCGGCCTGCTCCTGACCGTGGTGGGCTTCCAGACCGCCATGTTGATTCTCGCCGCGGCTGTTGCCTTGACACTTGTGGCGACTGCGGTCTTGATGGATGGAGGGCTTGGGGCCCCGGATGTTGGCGCCAAGTTCCGCCATATGTTCAGCCAGAACCGCTCTGTCAATTTGCTGGCAGCGGCCCGGATCTTCCTGTTTGCGTCGCGAGATGTGTGGTTCGTCGTTGGGCTTCCGGTCTACCTGCGCACTGTCTTGGGCTGGTCGTTCTGGCAAGTGGGTACCTTCCTCGCGATCTGGGTGATCGGTTACGGCGCTGTGCAGGCATCCGCTCCGCGCTGGGTTGGAGTTCGTGGTCCGACTGGGCTAAGCCAGCCAGATGGTCGAACAGCGGCTCTAGTTGCTTTCGTCCTAGCGGTGTTTCCTGCTGCGATTGCGATTGGGCTCCAGGCTGGCCTTGACCCAACGGCAGTGCTAGTTGGCGGACTGGCGGCCTTCGGATTCGTGTTCGCCGTGAACTCGGCGGTTCACTCCTACCTGATTCTCAGCTACTCACACGGCGACAAAGTCGCCATGAATGTCGGCTTCTACTACATGGCTAATGCAGGCGGCCGCCTGCTGGGGACCATCCTCTCTGGTGCGCTCTACCAGTGGCAAGGGTTGACCGCGTGCCTCTGGGCGTCGGTTGTATTCGTCCTCCTTGCTGGCCTGCTGTCGCTGCTTCTGCCCGCGGAACGCGCGGGCAGAACAGTTGCGATCAGCGGGTGAGAGTCTCGCCCGAGGAAAGCTTGGTGACG
>JBAXCW010000209.1:0-2774 GCA_037141275.1 Actinomycetes bacterium | reverse complement strand
TGCCCGGCGTGGCGCGCAAAACGACTGCCTGCGTGTTGCTGTTCTCCTACGGCATCCAGGATGTACCCGTCGACACCCATGTTGGTCGCGTCGGCACGCGCCTCGGTTTGCTCCGGCCAGGCGCCAGCGCTGAGGAGCAGCACGATGAAATGTGCCGCCTCTCGCTTCCCGATGCAGCGCTTGAGCTCCACGTCAACCTCTTGCGCCATGGCAGGCGCATCTGTGACTCCCAACGGCCTAAGTGTGGCGAGTGTGTGCTCAATCGCATGTGCCCGGCCCGCAGCGAGTTCAAGTGAAGTCCTCCCGCTCGGCTGAACTCGCGCTGCTTGGCATCACCTCCGTCTGGGGGCTGACCTTTGTCGTCGTTCAGGACGCGGTGGAGCAGATGCCGGTCACTGCCTATCTGGCGTATCGCTTTGTTGCCGCGGCCCTGCTGCTCGCAGTTGTATTCCGCAAGCGCCTGAGGCTGTTGACCAAGGCCGCTTTCCGTCAGGGCCTCTGGATGGGAGTGTTTCTCACTGCTGGCTACCTCTTTCAGACGTATGGCCTTGAGGCAACCAGTGCGTCCAACGCGGGCTTCATCACCGGCCTTTTCGTCGTGATCACGCCACTGATGGCCTGGGCACTGAATCGACAGTCGATCGGCTGGGTGCCCTGGGCTGCTGCTGGTGTCTCGGCAATTGGCCTGTTCCTGCTGTCAGGTGGCGGCAGCACCTTTACTTTCCGAGGCGATGGGCTCGAGTTGCTCTGCGCGATCGCCTTCTCAGCCCACATCATCGCCACCAGCCGAGGGGTCAAGGCAGGCCACGATGTGATCGCTCTCGTCGTCGTTCAGCTAACCCTTGTCGGAGTGGTCTGTACTGCGATGGCTGTGGCCGAGGGCGATCTGGTCATGCCGCACGGCGCGGGCCTGTGGGCAAACCTCGCACTGACCTCGTTGATCACAACCGCGCTCGCCTTTGTCGTCCAGACGTGGGCGCAGAAACATGCTGCCCCAGACCGCACAGCTCTGATCCTTGCCGGTGAGCCTGCTTTTGCCGGCCTTTTCGGCTGGTGGCTGGCTGGCGATCGCCTCGGCCTGCAGGGTTGGCTTGGGGCAGCTTTGATCTTCGGCGCGATCCTCGCGGTCGAGACGATTCCTCGCCTCAGGCCGCCACGGCCACTGCCTGAGGGCTGAGGCGCCATAGTAGGGCCCTACTCAGGGCCCCTTTATTTGTATGGCGGTCCAGCGAAGATCTGCTACGCTAAGGCTCAGATTTCATCAGTCGGGAGCGTTTAGGCTCCGCGGCTGCCTCTCAAACCAACACAGAACCAAAAGGAATTGAAATGGGAAAGACAATTGGCATCGACCTCGGCACGACAAACTCGTGCATGGCCATTCTTGAAGGCGGAGAGCCAACCGTCATTGAAAGCTCCGAAGGCGGACGCACGACCCCTTCCGTAGTTGCATTCACCGATGGCGACGAGCGCCTAGTCGGCACAATCGCCAAGCGCCAAGCGGTCACAAACCCGACCAACACGGTCTTCTCGATCAAGCGCTTCATGGGTCGCAAGGAAGCTGAAGTTCGCGATGAGGAAGCAATCGTTCCTTACAAGGTCGTTTCAGGATCCGGTGGCGACGCCCGCGTTGAGGTAAACAGCGGCGACTTCTCCCCACCGGAGATCAGCGCGATGATCCTCCAGAAGCTCAAGGCTGACGCCGAGGCTTACCTCGGACAGGAAGTTGACGGCGCAGTAATCACCGTCCCCGCCTACTTCAACGACGACCAGCGCCAGGCAACCAAGGACGCAGGCAAGATTGCCGGCCTTGAGGTCAAGCGGATCATCAACGAGCCAACTGCAGCAGCACTCGCATACGGACTCGACAAGGAAGACGACCAGACAATCCTCGTCTTCGACCTCGGTGGCGGCACGTTCGACGTGTCCGTACTTGAGATCGGCGACGGCGTCTTCGAAGTCAAGTCAACCGCGGGCGACAACCACCTTGGCGGCGACAACTTCGACAAGACAGTCGTCGACTGGCTGGTAGCTGACTTCAAGAAGAGTCAGGGCATTGACCTGTCAACCGACCCAATGGCACTCCAACGTCTTTATGAGGCGGCGGAGAAGGCAAAGATCGAGCTCTCCACAACTCAGGAAGCTCAGATCAACCTGCCGTTCATCACAGCCGACGCGGCCGGCCCCAAGCATCTGGACACTCGCATCACGCGGGCCAAGTTCACCGAGCTTGTTTCCGACCTGCTCGAGCGCCTCAACGGACCTGTCCGCCAGACGCTTGATGACGCAAGGGCCAAGGGCGTTACCGACATTGACCACGTGGTCCTCGTTGGCGGGATGACCCGCATGCCAGCGGTCCAGGAGCGCGTCAAGGAACTGACAGGCAAGGATCCACATCGTGGCGTCAACCCGGATGAGGTCGTCGCAGTTGGTGCAGCCATTCAGGCCGGCGTGCTCGATGGCGATGTCAAGGATGTTCTGCTCCTCGACGTCACTCCACTGACACTTGGCATTGAGACCAAGGGTGGCGTGATGACACGTCTGATCGAGCGCAACACGACGATCCCAACCCGCAAGTCGGAGGTCTTCTCCACAGCCGATGACAATCAGCCATCGGTTGAGATCCACGTCCTCCAAGGTGAGCGCGAAATGGCCTCGGGCAATAAGTCTCTGGGCAAGTTCCAGCTGACCGGCATCCCACCGGCACCACGAGGAATCCCGCAGGTCGAGGTCGCATTCGACATCGACGCAAACGGCATTCTCAACGTGTCAGCCAA
>JBAXCW010000208.1:0-2794 GCA_037141275.1 Actinomycetes bacterium | reverse complement strand
CTCGCAACCACCCCCGCGAAACAACCGCGTCGAAGCCTGTCGTCCCCGTTGGTGTTTGTTGCATCACAAGTGTAGCCGCAGGCGAGCAATAAGCAAAACAGGGCCACCACTGACCCGGTGGATCAACGGCGATGACGCTCCGCGCGGTCCATCTCCCGCTTCATTTCCTTGTCCTTGAGGGTTCGCCGCTTGTCATGTAGTTGTTTGCCTCGGGCGACCGCAATCTCAACCTTGGCGTGCTGCCCGGAGAAATAAACCTTCGTCGGAACAAGCGTCAGCCCCTTTTCGGCCGTCTGGCCTAAGAGCTTCTCAATCTGCCTCCTGTGTAGGAGTAGCTTGCGCGGGCGCTCGGGGAGATGGTTGTCATGGGCAGCCGGCGTGTAGTGCGGAATGTGCATGTTCAGCAACCAGACCTCACCGCGCTCGATGGTGGCGTAGGCATCTGAGAGTTGGGCCGTGCCCTGCCTTAGTGCCTTGACCTCAGTGCCCAAAAGCTGGATTCCACACTCGTACTTGTCCAAAAACTCGTACTTGTGCCCAGCCCGCCGATTATTGGCGACTATGCCGCTGGTGATTGGGTCCTTAATTCCGCCCTTGTTCTTCTTTGCTGCCATAGCGTTCTTAGCTCCTCCCTGCGAAGCCTAGTCGCGGGCGACAACGGGATAAAGGTCACAGCGCCCACGCGGGCAATCCACGCGTCCGACTTCAACCTTGATCTGGTCCCCAAGCCTGAGCCGCTTGCCTGTGTCAGCAACCAGCATGGTCTGCTCAGCGTTGAGGTCCCACCAGCCGTCCTTAAGCCGGCGCACTGGAAGCATCCCCTCAAAGCCGCCGCCGAAGTCGACAAACAGGCCCGCTCCGATCACACCGACAATCTCGCCGTCAAAGACTGTGTCGGCACCAGTGCTACTGAGTTCTTTGGCCAACAGGAAGCAGCTGACAATGTCATCAGCGTCGCGTTCAATGACCATGGCTTCACGCTCTCGGGCGCTGGTCCACTCGCCAAGTTCACCCATCGTCCCCGCCGCAGGCTTCTCCTCTCCCAGTCCAAGTGAGGACAGAATTGCACGGTGAACAACGATGTCTGGGTACCGGCGGATCGGCGATGTGAAATGGCAGTAGTCCTCAAGTCCTAGCCCGCTGTGGCCGAGAGGGTCCTCGTCGTAACGGGCCTGTTGGAGTGCACGCAATACAAGAGTGGTGATTCCCAACCTGCCTCTGTTCTCCTTGCGGGTCCAGTGATCGACGAGGACCGAGGCCTCCGCAGAAATCCTGACCCCGTCACTAGGGGACATCGACTTGGGGGCGGCCGGAGTTGGAATGTCAAGCGAGGCAAGCCTGTCCAATAGAACCTCGACCTTGGCCGGGTCGGGCTTCTCATGAACTCGATGAAGCGCCGGTGCCTTGCGCTCTACAAGGATGCGAGCAATCTCAGAGTTGGCTGCGACCATCAGCATCTCAATCAGGCGATGGCTCTCGGTCTGCTCAACCTGACGCCACCCAGTCACGTTCCCGTCCTCGTCAAAGATGAACTCGGGTTCGGGCCGGTTAATCGCAAGGGCATGCCGCTCGGCTCTACGCGCTGCGAGGGCAAGCGACACCGCTCGCGCAACCTCAAGGGGAGTTGCCCACGGCTCACGGGCTGCTACCTCGCCTCTCAAGATTCGGTCCACCTCGTCGTAGTCCAGGCGCTCATCAGATCGGATGATCGACCTAGAAACCTCGCTAGCAACACAGTCGGGACCGTCAAAGTCCATTCTGATCGTGACAGCAAGCCGGTCCTCACCGGGCAGCAGGGAGCACGCTCCGCTGCTGAGGGAATGGGGGATCATCGGCTCGACAGCACCTGGAACGTAGACGCTGGTTGAGCGGCGTCGGGCTTCGTTATCGAGCTTGGAGCCTGGACGAACAAACGCTGACACGTCGGCGATGTGCACCCAGACACGGCTTTGGCCGTTTGGAAGCAACTCTGCGCTGATTGCGTCGTCAAAGTCCCTCGCTGAAGTTGGGTCAATCGTGAAGGTTGTGAGATCACGGAGGTCGGTTCTGTCACCGGCCTCAATCTGACTCGAAACAGCTTCGGCCTCAGCCTCAACTGCTTTTGGAAACTCGCGGCTCAAACCGCGGTCAAGCATGAGTGCCTCGAGAACATCACGGGCGTTCTCAACCCTGCCAACAACCCGCTCAACTCGGGCCAATCCACTCCTGTCTCTCTCGAGCGGCGGCAGTAACACTAGGTCGCCCTCACGCAGACGTGGCTGATCGCGGCCACCTGAGTCAATCGGCCTGCGCGGCCCAGGCCCGAAGATCGGCTCTGCTGTGTCCTTACGCCCTCGCTTCACAATCACCCCGATGCGGCTGATCGGCGGCGCAGAATCTGGTCCAGCAGGGAGGCCACGCTGCGCGGCCTTTACGGGCGGATTGGGCGAGCCCTTCGGCCCGCCCCTAGCTGGGTCCTTGCCTCTCTCCTTCTTGTCGGGCGTGAAGCCACGTGGAGGCTTTGGCCTACCCCGAGTAACTGACTGATTGTCCTCCCCTTCGAGCATGACTGGCTGCTGCTCGAAGCCTCCAGAGCGCCGGGCCTTACTGCCCTTCTTGCCCTTGCCGCCCTGCTTAGGCGTGGCCTCAACAACTGGACCCGTGCCCTTAACCTTGGTCTTCACCTTGGACCGTGGCTTACCTGAGCGGCTCGTGGCCGCCTTACCGCCCCCGCGCTTGCGCTTGATCCCATCGCCATCACGTTTTCTGCCGCGGCTTTTGCCGCCCCCGCCCGGTTTGCTCACTTAACCTGCCG
>JBAXCW010000207.1:0-2808 GCA_037141275.1 Actinomycetes bacterium | reverse complement strand
GTTCATTAGCAGGAAGATGGGTAATATCATCATCGCCCAAAAAAATGGAACCTGAATCAACCGATTCAAAGCCACCAATCATACGCAGTAAGGTAGTTTTTCCACAGCCGCTCGGGCCAACAATGGCGGTGAACTGCCCGGGCTCAACCTTGAAGGAAAGGTCATCCAGAACGTGGAGGTCATCCCAGTGGGCGGCCAGGCCCTTCACATCAAGTCCTGCGCGGTTCATCGGGGCCCGTCCCACTGGCGGTTCTCGGCGCGGCGCCAAGGCATTGCAGCCCACTCGGCAAGGTGTGTGAGCAGAAACAGCAGCAGGGTCAGTACTGATGTGACAATCACCGCAGCTAGGACCAGGTCGGTGCGGAACGAGTTCTTAGCGATCTGCATGTAGATACCAAGCCCATGCTCGGACCCGGCGTACTCCGCGAACACTGTTGCTACAACTGCGTACGTGACGGCAATGCGCAGTCCGGTGAAGAAGGAGGGCAGGGCGCTGGGTAGGCGGAGGCCGCGGAAGGTGCGCCACCAACCTGCGCCCGTGGAGCGAAAGAGCGCACCAGCGTCAGGGTCTGAAGTGGCATAACCCTCCACCAAGGACACAACCAACGGGAAGAACGTCACTAATACGACGAGGATCAGCTTTGGCAGCAGCCCAAACCCAAACCACAGCACCATCAGTGGCGCGAGGACAACAATTGGAAGTGTCTGGCTGATGACCATCAGGGGCATGACGGTCCCACGGGCAAATGCCCAACGGTCAATCAGAATCGAGAGGGAGAAGGCAAGGACCATTGCGAGGGCAAAGCCCAGCAGCGTTGCCCCAAGTGTGGGAAGGGTGTTTGCCCAAAGGTCAGACCTGTCAGCCCAGCCGGAGCTGATAACGCGGGAGGGCGCGGGGAGGATGTCACTGTTTGGCTTTCCGCTTGACACCAGCTCCCAGATTGCGATCAGACCAAGGAGGGCGGCTGTGGGTGGAAGCAGTCGGCGCATTTGAGTCAAGTAAACCCCACGTGACCCCGGGGCTATTGTCCGTCAGGCATGGGGCAACGCAAACGACGACACAGGACACGACGATGGGGCCGTGTGTTGATCCTTATTCCAGTCGTGGCGATCATCACCGTTGTACTGGTTCAGTTCGTTTTCGTCAGCGCGTCAGAGTCCGTTGACACTCGGCCACAAGGCGCGTTCTATGTTGCTCCGGCCTCAATCCCTGCTGGGCATCCTGGGGCAATCCTGCGGTCCCAGCCACACGCGGTTCCCAAAGCAATGGGCGCCCCAGCTGGGACAACGGCAACCAGTGTTCTCTACTCCTCAACTGACTATGCGACCGGTAAGCCAATCGCGGTCAGCGGTGTTGTCTACCAGCCGCCAGCAAGCCCAACGCCGCGCGGAGGCCGGCCAGTGATTGCTTGGGCACACGGAACGGTTGGTGTGGCAGCGCCATGCGCGCCGTCGCTGTTGGCCAACCCACCCCAGCGGATGCAACCCGGGTTCGCATCGTTCCTGCAAGCTGGCTGGGTTGTGACAACAACCGATTACACGGGGTTGGGAACCCAAGGGCCTAACCCGTATCTGATCGGTGCGAGCTCAGGTCGCGAGGTACTCGACTCTGTTCGCGCAGCACAGCGTCTTCCGGGGACTGGGGCGGGCAACAAGGTGATCATCTGGGGGCACTCGCAGGGCGGTCACTCAGCCCTCTTCGCTGGTGACCTGGCCAAGTCGTATGCGCCTGAGCTCAAAGTGCAAGGAGTGGCGGTGGCAGCGCCAGCGGCTGAGCTTGCCGAGCTGATGAGGCTGGACGCCGGTTCAGTGTCTGGCGTCGTGTTCTCTTCGTTTGCGCTCTGGTCCTGGTCCCACACGGTTCCCGGGGCAGACCTGAGCGCTGTTGTCAGCTCGTCAGGGCGCGACCTGATTGATGCCATCGCAAGTCGCTGCATCAGCAGCAACCTTTCGCTTGTGGAGGATCTCCCTGCTGCCATTGAGGCCCAGAAGACAGGTGTGATCAACGCAGCACGCCTTCAGGCCAACCCGACCTGGGCGGCAATCGAGGCAGAGAACACGCCTCCACTGTCAGGTAAGGGACCGCCAATGTTCATTGCTCAAGGAACTGCTGACACAGTAATCCGGCCCGTGACAACAGCGCAGGTTGTGGCAACGCTGTGCAAGCGCGGTCGTGATGTTCAGTCACTGTTGATGCCAGGTGTGCAGCACCCAACGGCTGGGCAGGTCGCAGCCCCATCAATGTTTGCTTGGGCAAAGGTTCTGCTGGCCGGTGGTCATCCGGCGGGTAACTGCCCGACCTAGTCGCGCTTGCTGGTTAGGCGCGGATTGGCAGGTGCACTTCGACCCTGGCGCCACCAAGGTCACTGTCACCAATCACAACGCGGCCACCGTGCAAAAGAGCCTGCTGCTCAACAAGGGCCAGTCCCAAGCCTGAGCCGCCACCGCGCGCGTCTGTCCCGCGAGCAAAGCGACCCATCACGTGAAGTCGGTCAGCTGGTGGGATTCCCGGTCCGTCGTCGTCGCAGGTGATCGTCGCCTCAGTCCCATCGGTTGCCACGGTCAGGACGGCGCGCCCATCCTCACGGCCGTGCCGAATGGAGTTCTCAAGCAAGTTTTCGCAGATTCGTCTCAGACCCTCTGGCTGGCCCATGAAAGGAATTCCATTCTCGGGCGCTTCCACGGATAGGTCCGCGGCGTGATGTCCCGCCCGGACTGACATGACGGCTGCCCCGGCAAGGTCTGCAAGATCGCTCTCCTGCGTGGGTAGGTCGCCCGCCGCGTCACCCCGGGCGAGCGCTTGGAGGG
>JBAXCW010000206.1:0-2818 GCA_037141275.1 Actinomycetes bacterium | reverse complement strand
GAACTGCCGAGTTGCCAACCGCAGACGGCGAAATGTAGAACCACGGAACGGCTTTCAATCTTACTAGGCGAGGGTCATGGGCAAGCAAGCCACTCCACTGAGCTGACCGCAGGCGGATCAACTGAGTCCAAGACTGGACCCAGTTGGAGCGCGTGATCGTCAACGGGCGGACCAAGAGAATGCGGCTGCCGTTCGGAACCGTTGCCAGCAGCCGCTCATAAGTCTTGGCTGGCTCAGCCGCCTGAAGGCGCGCGACGACGTGAACCCAGTTGAGCATCCGCGGGTCAGAGGTTCGCCCCATCGGATCCGCAAAGTGGAGTCCCCCGGGCATGTAGTACCAGGAGAGTGGGACCTGCTCAGGCTGACCGTTGATCACCAAGTCTCCTGGTCGCAGGTCACTGCGGACGCTCGCGGCAATGTCACGCACATTGCTCTTGACATGCAGGGTGGCGTTTACGGGAGCCACTAGAGCCAAGCTGACCGCGGCAACCGTGCCAACTAGGCCTACAACCCCGGACCTCGCTGCCCCTACGGCAAGCACAAGGAGGATTGGGCAAATAACAGCTGCCATGTAACGCTGAGTCCAAGCCGGGTTGAACTGGGATGCGGTCCAGGCGATCGCCAAGGTGCCGGTGATGATCACAACGATCGCAAGGAACAAAGTCTTGGTCCGGTCAGGATTTGCGTCAGTTGGCAGGACCCCAGGTCCTTCTAGAACTGGCCGGCGAAGGAGGATTGCGGTGATACCCACAGTGGCGCCAACGAGAAGCGCGGCGGCTGTTCCCCAACCGCCAAGGAGAGTGGCCACTTGGCTGAAGACGCCCAGTCGGGGGGACGAGGACCACGGGGCGCCCGTGTGGCCTGCTTGGTAGAGCAGCGTTGGGAGCCATGGCAGGTAGAGCAGCGCCGTAAACCCGAATGCCATCAGCCCGTCGATGACCAGCGGCTTGCGATTAGTGGACTCAGCAACCAGGTAGAGACCGGCAATGCCGCAGCTGATTCCAAAGAAGATTCCCCAACCGTGTGTGTAGAGCATTGCTGCTAGGAACACTGAGAAAACTGGAAGCCAGCGCCTCTGCCGGTCTACAAAGGCGAGGCAGAAAGCTGCCACGGCTCCGAGTGAGAAGAGTGCCATCAGGCTGTACATCCGCGTCTCTTCGGCGTACTGAGTCAGGAACACGGATACGGCTAGGAGTGTCGCGAAGATCAGCCCGGTTCGGCGGTCAAAGAGCCGCCAGCCAGTCCAAGCGCCAAGTGGAATGCAAGCCAGCGCTGCTAGAAGAGAAAGAGCGTGGGTTGCCGACTCGGTGCGGCCAAAAGCGCCCATCCAGACGCTGAGCAGCATGTAGTAGAGAGGCGGGGAGCCGTCGTGCCTGAGGGCGTGAGGAATGTCCATCAAGTCGTGGGAGGAGATCCCAACGGAGAGCGCTTCGTCCATCCAGAACGAAGTACTGATCGACCTTGACCGCAGCCAGCCCGAGAAGAGAACAAGCCCTGCGACAAATACAACCGCCACCAGAGGGGACGCGGCAGCCCGCTTCAGGACCCTGTCCTCACGCATACCGGTGGAGCTGATTGGGCTACTCATCTGGACCTATTCGCGGCCGCAACGGCGGACCCTTGTTTGGGATTAGAACAGGCTTGGAGCACGGTCCACGGGCCAGCCTTGCCAAGTGTCCGACTGCCGGGGGGACCGGCGATGGGATTGGGCGGATTGCCTGGTGAGGATGTCTGAAGTGCAGTCCCCGGGACGGGAGGCGCAGTCCAACCGCCCTGCTTCCCGCTTACCTCAACTCCCATTCCCACACGGGAAAGGCGGGTATGCAGATACCAAGCAACGAGCGGCACTTGGAAGCGCTCAGTGGTCACCTCACCACAGGCAAGGAGCGCCTTAGATCCGCCACCAATCGAAATAGCGGCGGGCAACATGCCGCGGCGCTGCGCCTCCTGATGCAGAACTACATCAAGGTGCTGGAGTCGATGAACGCGCTCGTTGATCCCCCGTACCCATAGCGCGGTGGGTAACGCAGCAAAGCCAACCAAGGTGACGAATAGAACTAAGACCGGACTGACGCGGCGGGCAAGGCTTCTCACGGTAGCCAACAGGCTTCCGGCTCCGAACCCTGCGATCACCGCAAGAAGGGAAGTCCCCAGCATCATGTAGCGCGGGTTCCCAGCGAAGCCGAAGTTGGTCATCCCAGCAATCAGGGTGATCCACCCGAGGGCCGCCACAAGCACTGCCAGTGGAGCGAAACGCCGGCGCCAGGCTGCCCAGAGCGCAAACAGCGCGCCAAGTTCAATCCCCAGCTTGATTGCCGACGGAATGTTGGGGCGTGTGTCCTTCAAGGTCTGGAAGAAAGGGTTGTCGGCAAATGCCGGCGAGTATTCGTTCGGGTGCTGTGCTCGAGCGGCCGCGCGGAACAGATTGCCGGAGCCGATGTACTCCGGCACCAGCCACAACACTGGCACGGTGATAGCGCAACCAATCAGTAGCCGGCGCAGTTCCGGATTGGCAAACCACAGCCAGACGCCGTAGAGCCCAAGGAATACCCAGACCTCGGGCCGCAACAGGGCCGCGCCTGTTGCCAGAACAAGAGCTGCCTTCCTCCGGTTGAGCAGGTGGTAGTAGATCGCCCCGAACGCGGTCGCGTTGACGAGACCCTCGGAGTCGGCCAGCATGGTGACTCGGATGAAGCCCGTCTGGAATAGAACTCCAACGACAGCGACTCCACCGGCCAAGATTGCGACCCAGCCAAACCTCGGTGCTTCAGCTTCATCAAAGGCTCGCTCGCACAGCAGCCCGGCGAGCAGAAAGGTC
>JBAXCW010000205.1:0-2819 GCA_037141275.1 Actinomycetes bacterium | reverse complement strand
GGCTCCTGCGGATCCCGGCCACGGTTGATGAGCTCGAGCTTTTCCGCGATCGACGGGAGTTCGATGTCGTAGTGGTCATTCATAGCCGCGGTCAACTCGTCTTCGACGCGCTCCTTTGTCAACCCTGCAGCGGCAAAAGCCCGTGCGTGCTTCGGGGACAGGACGAACAGCGCGCTGGTGTCTGGCCACGGTCCTAGTCGGTTACCGCGGACATAGTCCAGGCACCTGCTGAGGATGAGCAACAGCTCCTCCACACGCTGCGGCACTTGGTGGTAGTTGACTGGCATGGTGCCGGTCGCGGCAAACACCGTGACAGCACTTCCCTCCGGAGCGAACGGCTCCCACGGGCTCTCTTCCTCGTGCTCGCCCATCACCATTGCCGTCCGCCCGGGCATTCCGAACTGCACGTCGAACAGGCGATCGGGTGTGGCACCGCCAACATTGCGCAGAACCAAACGGACCGCCCGCCCGATCGTGGCATTGGCCCGGTGGACCATGCTCAGCATCTCATGACTGGAGCTGATGCCGAGCTCACGGCGGACGGGGCCGTTGAACACCAGCAGGGGCGCGCAACCTGCGAGGAAGTCGCCACCGTTCCCCGACGCGGCAATGGCCTGCAGCGAGGCGAGCACTGCGGGAAAGTACTCAGGACGACAACCGGCCATAACTGCGTTGGCTGCGATCTGGCCGATGGTCGCGGGAGCGCCAACGTTTCCCATGCTGTACATCGCCCCCGGCGCGTCTCCGCCAAGGGTCACGTGCACCGAACTCGGATCGCGCCCATCGAGCATGGCCTGCACACGTTCTGGGGTCGGAGGCACAACTGGAAGGCCATCGGACCAACCCTTGTCGAGCAGTGCCTGCCAGACAGCGTCGAAATCGTTGCTATCGACCGTGAGATCGACAGTGTCCATCGCGTCTGTCACGGATCTAGTGACCGATCGGTGTGAGCAGCGCCGCCATGATCTCCTCGTACTTCGCCTCAGCGAGGATGCGAACCTCGTCGTCAGTGAGATCGTCGAGGAATTGCGGAAGTGTCACGATGCGGAGCTCGGGCCACCCACGCCCCTCCGCGGTCCTTCGAGCCAGGCCCACAAGATCAGGCGTGATCAGTGTCACCGTTGGGACTCCCTGAGCCTCCAACTCACAGGCGTCCATGGCGGCCCACGGCGCGCAGCCTCCGCACCCGCCGAGGCCAGAAATCGCCCAATCGACGCTGCGACCAAACTCCTGCCACCGCTCCAGAACCACGCCAGATCGCGGGTGTGTTCCGTCAACGCGCTCCGAACCGCGTACGTCGTGCTTAGCGGAGAGGAGTTCTTCAAAAGCCCGAGTGAACACGTCGAACTTGGGCCAGAACTCGCGAAATCCCACAACCATGCCGTCGACATTGGTGGGACGATCCGACATCGCACGGCGCACTATCGTCTTACGCGGCGCGGCTGGATCGACAACCTTCAGACTGGACATCTCATCCCTCTCCAGTGCAATCGGAAACCATGACTTTTGCATAGTCCCAGCCCCGAGTCCGGGAATTCGGTCAATTGTTGACGTCTGATGCTGACCTGCTGGAGTCATTTGGGATGGCTGGTGATCTCGTTTGCGCCCTCAGGCGGACCGACGAACTCTGTGGCAACTTCGAAGTACCGAGTCGGCGTAGACCTTTGGACGGACGTGGCCCTTCACCCCTGCCGTTGGTGGCGGGGAGAAACTGAGGATGCGCGACCACCGGGTTGCTTGCCGTATTACATGGCCACTTCTGCACTCCCGCCCGGGGCCCGTCTTCGCTTCCTTTCGGGTCTCTTAAGCGTCGATCATGCCGATCTGCTTGAAGATGTAGGCGTTGATGGACTCGTGGCGTTCATCCGCTTCCACGGCGACCCTCTTGTGAATGTCCTGGCCAAGGCGCAGGTTGAACGTGCTAGAGCACCTCCGCATGTCCCAAGGAGCCGAGATCAAGTTGACTTGGGTGAGCAAGTCCTGCAGGACCTAACCAACCACTGACGTCAGGCCTGGCAGGGCAGGATCGCTGGTGTTCGCGATCCACGGCAGAGTTGGAAACTCGCCCACTGTTGCGATGAACTCCTCGTCTTTGACCGACCCGTCTGCATCGAGCTCGGTTGTCCGTGAGTAGGGGATCGAAAAGCACGCGAAGATTCCCATTAGCGCACCCGATGGAAAAAGCTTGAGCAATCCATGCCCAAGGAACTCCCCAGGGGGCGGCCGTACAAACGTTCGGCAGTAGCGTTCAACAACTGGTCCCGAAGGTCTGCAAAGTCGCCCTGATCGTCGCGGCCCGCGTCGAAGATGAGGTACGACTCCGGCGGCGCAACACTCAGACCATTCATTACGGTCACCAGTGCCGCGTTTGCCCAACCAACAAAGGGAGTCTCACGCAACCTCCTTACTGCCTCGCACCCGTTTTGCGGCGGTACATGTCGGCATCGGCGGAAGTGATCAGGTTCTGGAGGTTCGCGACCTCACCGGGCGAAACGAAGGCACTCCCTATGCTCATGCTCACCACGGTATTGCCGAGGTAGGAGACTGCTAGCGAACCGAGGCGTTTCACAATTCCCTCGAGCGCTACCGGATCGGCGACGTCCTCACAGAGCACGATGAACTCGTCGCCACCCCATCTGTAGGCGAGGTCCCCCGGACGCAAGGCTCGCCGGATTGCTTCAGCAAGCTCGCCCAGCACCTTGTCGCCCGCATCGTGACCGTGCTGGTCGTTGATCTCCTTGAGCTTGTCTACATCGGCGAACAGCAGCCCGACCCCGCGGTGGTCACCTATCTCAACGCGATCGAGCATTGCCCGGCCC
>JBAXCW010000204.1:0-2835 GCA_037141275.1 Actinomycetes bacterium | reverse complement strand
GAAGAGTGTTGAGCCCGAGGGCGCCGACGTCGCACCGGCAACCGCGGCAGGGCAGTTCAACGCCACCGGTGACTGGACTCCTGTTGGTGGCGAGCAGCCAACTGCTGACCATCCAGCTGCAACCACGACTCCGGCATGGCAGACACCAGCGCAGGACCTTCCACCGGTCAAGCCAACAGCCGCACCAACCCCTGCGCCTGAACCAGTTATTCGCGCAGTCCCAGACCCTGCGCCAGCCACTCCACCCGAGAGTGAACCCAGCACCAGCTCAGCCCCTGCTGCGGCTGTTGACCCAAACCCTGAGCACATTGTCCTTGCGTCCCTTGCCGGTGGGTTTGTTGCCGCTCGAGTCCTGAGAAGGATCTTCCGTGGCTGACTCACCCGCAGAACAGGAAGGGCTTGCCAAAGCAATTGGGCAGGTCTCTGACCACGCAGTAGGTCTAGTCCGCGAGGAGATCGAACTCGCTAAGGCTGAAATCCGCGTCAAGGTTGAGAAGTTCTCACGCGGCCTTGTTGTTGGTATCGCAGCCGGCGTGTTCGCACTGACCGGGCTGCTCTTCCTACTTCAGTCAATCGCATGGGCCGCCTGGCAGCTGCTGTTTGGCTCCGATGACTACTGGGGCGGGTTCCTGTTCGTCGCGATCATGCTCTTCGTCCTTGCCGGTGTTGCCGGCTACCTGGCCTACCGTTGGCTCCAGTCCGGGTCCAAGCCTGCTCCGAGCATGGCAATCGATGAGGCACGGTTGATCCGCGAGACGGTCACGACCGCCTCCCAGGGTGAGACGGTCTCTTCCCCCGCACAGGCACAGCAGGAGAACAAGCCATGAGCAACGGGCGTTCACCAGAAGAGATTCGTGCACAGATCGAAGCAGGCCGGCAAGAGCTTGCGGTCTCGATCGTCAAACTGCGCGGCGAGGTTGTCCGTTTTGCCGACTGGCGCGGGCATCTCAACGAGCATCGCCCCGAAGCCGCCGCAGCTGCTGCGGTTGCTGGCTTTGTGATCGGTGGCGGAATCGCCGCTGTTGGCAGCGCGCTGTTCGGTCGGCGCCGTCGCCGCCGCGGCTAGACGCTCCCGCTAAGGGTTCATGAAGGAGGACGGCATGCCGCCGACGCCTAGGAGGCCAGGACCGAGGTAGGTCCCCGCGACCGGCCCAACTTCTGAGAGCACTGTTGGCTCATGGCCGAAGATCTCGATGCCACGCTGAACAAGCTCATCGGCCCGCTCGTGAGCTGTGATGTGCTGAACAAGGTAGGTGTCAGCACCACTCTCCTTGAGCGTCTGGAGGTACTCCGACATTCGCTCAAGTGCGCGCTTTGATGTGCGCACCCGTTCAACTGGTTCAACTTGGTCCTCAAATGTGAGGATTGGCTTGATCTTGAGCGCCGTGCCAAGCCATGCTGCGGCCGCACCAATGCGCCCGCCCTTCTCCATGTACTCAAGGGTGTCAACGGCGAACCAGATCTTCATCTGAGCTCGGGCTGCTGTTGCGTGTTCAGCTGCAGCTGAAGCGCTCATACCGGCGCGGACTGCCGCCGCGCCAGCAAGGACAACAAGGGCCTCTCCGCCAGCTACTGACCGGGTGTTGACGACGGTGACTCTGCTGCCGCGGTCGCCGAGTGACTCGCGCGCGGCTTGGGCGCCGGCAAAGGTGCCCGACAGGTCAGCAGAGAGGTGCATGGCAAGGATGTCCTCACCACGGTCAAGGATCGGCTCCCAGACATCGAGGAAGTCCTGATGGGATGGCTGGGAGGTCGTCGGAAGGGTTGGGGACGAACTGAGAATGTCGTAGTACTCCGTGTAGTCCCCGTTGTAAGAGGAGTCCTTGCGTTCAGTGCCATCTGGGAGCAGAACGTGGAGTGACACCTGCTCAATCCCGTACTGCTTAATCAGCGCGGGTTGGAGGTAGTGACATGTATCGGCAACAACAGTAACTTTGGCCATACACCAGAACCTACCAGCCGCGATACCCTGCGCGACATGGGCATTCACCTCGTCACTGGCGGAACAGGCATCATCGGGCACCACCTTGTGCGTGCGCTAGTCGAGCGCGGCGAAGAGGTGCGAGTCACTCTTAGGCCCGACTCTCCTCATGAACCGCTTGAGGGTCTAGAGGTTTCCTCAGTGCTCGCCGATGTCGGTGACCGCCGCGCGATCCGCCGCGCAATGAAGGGCGTTAGCCACGTCTACCATGTCGCCGGCGTGACCTCCCTGAGGGCAACAAGGGAGGACTACTTCCGAGTCAACGTTGAGGGCACGCGTGTGGTGATGGGTGAAGCGCTGCGAGCTGGGGTTGAGAAGGCAGTCCTCACATCCTCGGTTTCCGCACTCGGACCCGCGCCGGATGGGGTTACCGCCGATGAGACTCAGATTGATGGCCTTCGGGGAATGAACCTTGCCTACCCGGAAAGCAAGCTCGAAGCAGAGGTCCAAGCACTGCGGCTTGCAGCTCAGGGTCTGCCACTCGTGATTGTCATGCCAGGGCAGGTCTTTGGTCGCGGTGACTGGCGCCGGTCATCAACTGATGTGGTCCGCCGGTTCCTGAGGCGTGACATCCCCGCCTATGTTGACGGGACGCTCTGCGTTGTTGACGCTCGCGATGTGGCGCAGGGCCACATCCTCGCCGCTGAGAAGGGCGCCATTGGCGAGCGCTACATCCTTGGCGGACGCAACTTTACCCTCACACGACTCTTCGCTGACCTTGGTCGTATCAGCGGGGTTGAGCCGCCTTCCCTGAGGCTGCCTGTCCCAGTTGCCCAGCAGCTCGCGGCGGCTGCGGAACGGCTCCCGGGACGCCCGATTGTCACCAGCACGGAGTTCTTCCTCGCTAGTCAGCG
>JBAXCW010000203.1:0-2851 GCA_037141275.1 Actinomycetes bacterium | reverse complement strand
CTCAGCCGGAGGTCCTGCCGACCGCGAGGTTCTCGAGCGCCACGGTCTGACTGAGAGGCCTTACGTACTTACGGTCGGAAGTCACGTCAAGCGTAAGAACCTGAGGGCTCTAGACCCCGTTGCGGTAAGGCTCGCCGAATCGGGGTTGGATCTTGTGGCCGTGGGCGGTGGGCGGCCTCAGCTTGCGGCTGAGACGCGGTCCTCCCTAGTAAGGGACTTGGGAGCCGTTGGGGCAGAGGATCTAGCAGCCCTCTATTCGGGGGCCCGGGTGATGGTGCTTCCTTCCATCTACGAGGGGTTTGGACTGCCGGTCTGTGAGGCGATGGCGTGCGGTACCCCAGTTGTCTGCTCGAACATGACGGCTCTCGTTGAGGCCGCAGGTGGGGCAGCTCTTCTTGTAGATCCGGGCTCAGCGGAGGAACTGACTGCGGCGGTCATGTCTGCGGCACTTGACCCGGATGTGCGGTCCGAGCTAGTAAGGCTCGGGTCGGAGAGGGTTGAGGGGCTTACCTGGGAAGCCACCGCCACTGCTGTCGACGCAGTGCTCGCCTCCGCCTCCACTAGCTAGCTGGCACAGGCTGTTGCGACAGTCTTGGTACGGCATCCTTCTGCGGCCAAGGCCTTCTTGGCGAAGGTGGCCAAAACCGCTTTGCTGATGGTCTGGCCGGGGGCAACCCGCCTCATTCCGGCGTAGTCCCAGACGCTGTCGATACCGGTATCCGACGACCCCCACGTGTACCAGAAGGTGCTCTTGAGCTTAAGTGTTGCTCGATTCTTGAGGAACTGGTCAATTGCGAGGGCGGCGTTCTTTGCCTGGACTACTTGGGTTGAGACGAGCCAGCCCATGTGGACGCTGGGCGAAATGATCCCGCTGGCAGAAGACCATGAGTACTCAGTGACTGAGTAAGGGATCGCGCTGTCCCTGTTAGTAGCCATCGTCGAGCGGATTGTCTTCACCGCAGACACGATGTTCGGTGCCGTCTTGCTGAAAACATTCGCGGCCACCTCGTCAAAGTTTCCGCGGGCGCCGCTCGCGTAGAGCAGCGTCAGCGACGACCAGGCGAGGTTGGTCATGCTCGCCAACATCACGTGCGCTGTGCTGTCGGTTGCCCTTATGCGCGCTGCAGCTTGTCGCAGGAGTGCTACGTAACTTGGGGCAAAGCCCAACCCTTTGAGGCGTTTGGTGCGGCCTGAAACGGTTACTGTTTGGGTCTCACCCTTGTGCTGCGGCCAGTACCGGTCTAGGTCTGGCTCGTTCCAGACCTGCCACCGGCTTACGGGTACCCGAGGAATGCTTGGGTGCTCGGTCCAGAAGCTCCCATCCGGTCCGTAGCGCTGCACTGCGGCGGCGCAGAAGTCTGCGAAACGGGTAGGTGAAGCCGGAATCTGGAACGTTCCCGCGTAGTTCGGGTCGGACGCCCATTTTGGCGTTCCTAGGAGAATTGGAAGGACTTGGATTCCGACTTGTGCCGTCGCCGTCATGAATGTGTCTGTCGCCGTCCAATTGTAAGGCGCTCCACCATCGGGGCTTGGCGTGAAGTGGCCGCGCAGGGCCGATGGGACGGCCGCCCACGTGGCATAAGGCTGCACTTCGAACCAGTAGAGGGGTGCTCTTACACTTTCGACGCCACTGGCTGCCGCGGTGGACAGCTCGGTGTCGAGGTTTCCTCCTAGGCGCGTGATCTGGGCGGGGTCCATGTCAACGCCGAAGAACCCCTGCGGCACCATGCGGCGGGATGCGCTCGAGACCGCTGGGAAGGCCGCGAGTCCGAGCACCGCGACGAGGACTATCGAAAGAACCTTGGCTGAGGCATTGCTGCGCATACCTCATGAACAGCTGTGGCGTTCAAAGGTTGCGCCAGAGAGCTAGGGTTTACGAGACTTTTACTTCGTTGCGCAGGCTGTTGCGATGACCTTGGTCTTGCAGCCCTCGTACTTCATTGCTTGCGTGGTGAACGTTGCTAGAGAGGGCTTTGCGGTGACCGTTGATCCCGCGACGCTGTTGAGTCCAGAGTAGTCCCAGATCGACTCGGTCCCGCTGTCTTTGGAAGCCCATGAGTACCAGTTGATCCCGATGATGTGTCCGCTCGCGATTAGCTTGGCGTATGAGGCTATTGCTGCTCCGAGGTTTGTTGCCTGGCCTGCTGCATCGGTCACGATTGTCTTCATCTTGCACTGAGTCGGAAGGTCTGCGAGAGCAGTGGCATCGGGGCAAACGGTCGAGTTTGTTGGCATGTTGCCCAGCGCGGATGACCACGAAAACTCAGTCACAATCATCGGGAGATTCGCGTCCTTGTTGGCTTTCAGCGCAACGCGGTAGTAGCTGACCGCCTTCGTGATGTTCACGCCCGCCACAAAGATGTTGGCGCCCATTGCGTCAAAGAGGCCCTTCCCGCCAGCCAAGTAGACGTAGGCGAGGTCCTGCCATCCGACGTTTGTGAGGCTCGCCAGAACGATCTTGGCAGCAGGGTCAACCGCCTTGACCTTGGGCCGCGTTGCCCCGAGGAGTCCGACGAACGATGGGGCCCAGTACTGCTTGACCTCACCGGCCTTCTTGAGGAGAGCGGCAGAGACCTCCTTATGGGTCTTGGAGTCAGCGGGGCAGAGATGGGGCGTCTTGTTCTTGGTGGACACACATTGGTCTTCGTGCTGTGGCCAGTAGTAAGCGAAGTCAGGCTCATTCCAGATTTGCCAGGAAAGGACCGGCGTCTTGGCGATGCTCGGATGGCCAGTCCAGAAGGAGCCAGTCGATCCATATCGACGAGCAAGCGTTGCTACAAAGTCCCCGTACTGGTTGAAGTTGTTGGGGATGTTCATTCGAAGTGGGCTGGATGCGCTGCCATGACTGCCG
>JBAXCW010000202.1:0-2854 GCA_037141275.1 Actinomycetes bacterium | reverse complement strand
GGTCGTGGCGGTTGCAGTTCTCACCGCAGTCAACCTCGCCGGCGTTCATCGAACCGCCAAGGCAGCGATCCTCGGAGCGATCTTCGTTGGTGGAGTCCTCGTGCTTGCCGGTGGAGCGACGCTTGGCTCCGCAAGCGCCACGGCAGAGAACCTAAAGCCAGTCCTTGGAACCCATGGGCTGCACGGGCTGCTGGGCGCAGCTGGAGTGATGTTCTTTGCATTCGCCGGCTACGCGCGAATCGCGACCCTCGGCGAGGAGGTTCGCGACCCCGCGAGGACAATCCCGCGGGCAGTTCCCATTGCGCTCATAACTGCATTCATCATCTACGCCCTGACGACGAGCGGGTCGCTGCTGGTGCTCGGCTCAGCAGGCCTTGCGGACTCCAACGCGCCGCTGGTGGATGCCGCTCGCCTGGCCGTAGGCCCCTGGCTTGGTATCGCAGTGCGGGCTGGGGCAACCGTGGCCATTTTGGGAGTCCTGCTCTCACTGCTAGCCGGGGTAGCGAGGACTGCTTTTGCGATGGCAGCAGATGGCGAGCTTCCGAAGGTCTTGGCCGCAGTACACGGGCGGACACGGGTCCCACATCGGGCACAGATTGCTGTCGGTGTTCTTGTATCGGGCCTCGTTCTAACCGTCCCAACGATGGATGCCATCGCGACCTCGTCGCTGCTGATCCTCACCTACTACTCAATCGCCCACCTGTCCGCACTTCGGCTGACCGTCCAACAAAAACGCCCGCGGCTACTTGCCCCATTTGGCCTGATCGTCTGCATTGCGCTGGGCTTGAATCTCCCGGGGGCAGATGTAGTCACAGGACTGGCGATTCTCTCCGCAGGCCTGCTTGTGCGGGCCGTCACCAGACAGCTTCGTAAAGCCTAGGAACTACCCAGAGCCGTTTGGTGCGCCCGCCATTGCGGCGTGTGGCGAATGACCGACGGGGCCAACGGCACGACTAGGCGACGCAGGTACTCCTGACCAGCGCGAACGGCCACACCCCTGAGTGGGTCCCAGCTGAAGCCGTAAAGGTCACGCACCGCGGCTGGAAGAAGGCCGACTGAAGTCTGGTTGATGGCCTCGCGCAGGGGAAACAGCGAAGCGGGAATTGGTGGCTTGAGAATCACGTTCTTGGCGGTGTCGAGAGCGTCTTCTGTCACGTGGAGGTCGCCGCACTCGACCATCGCCGCCACATACTCGGGCAGCTCCTCTACCCGCTTGGGCATCGCCTTGAACGGAATGCCGAACTGCTTACCGACGAAGCGTTGGTCCTCCCAGTACGCCTGGCGCTCAGCGTCACTCAAGGGTGCGACATAGCGCTCATAGACGAGCAAACACGAGTCCACCAAGCTGCCCCAAACCCAGAACAGCAGCTCAGGATCCGCGGCCGAATAGGGCGTGCCTTTGGGGAATCGCCCAGCTGCCCGTGGCAGCGTTCCCTTGGCCGATCTGTGCATTCGCCTCACAAAGGCGGTCGCTCGGTCCGCGTCAGACCTGTCGCCGTAGGAGATCTTCTCCAACACAACCGCCGTTCGCTCCAACCGAGCGAACGGGTCTCCCTTAGCCGCTGTCGCTGCGAAGAACCCCTCGAACACCACTGGGTGGGCTGCCATCAACAGCAGCGCCCTTCCCCCAGCCAAAACCATCACCTGCTCGCGGTGAACCCGCCTGAGCATGCTGGTGTCATCAAAGTGGCAGTTGGGTGCGGTGAGTTGGGTCATCTGTTTTGGGTTGTGGGCGAATGATGCCCGGTGTCCGTATCCTTATACGAACCAATGCCAGCTCAGGCTTACAAAGGAAAAGAGTGCGTATGCGCTCTCCGCAAAGGAATTTGCGACCAAGAGTGTGTCCGCGACATGCTCAGCACCCCTTTCTACATTGCCTGCCTGAAGCTCACAGGCCGCTCATCCCTAGTTGTTGGCGGCGGTGATGTTGGCCTTGAGAAGATCGAAGGCCTGCTGGCCTGCAGCGCTGAGATCGTCCTAATTGCGCCAGACGCGTGTGATGCAGTCAAGGCACTTGCCGCCGAGGGATCCATCGAATGGATCCAGCGCGCGTACGAAACCTCAGACCTTGAAGGTCGCTTCATGGTGATTGCCGCAACCAACGACAGCGAAGTCAACATCGGTATTTACGAGGACGCTGAGAAGCGCGCGATGCTCGCCAACGTTGTTGACGTTCCACCACTGTGCAACTTCATTCTTCCCGCCATTGTCCGCACCGGACCACTGGCGATCGCCATCTCAACCGCTGGCGCCTCACCTGCGCTTGCCAAGCGGATGAAGCGCGAAATCTCCGAACTGTTCGGGGAGGATTACGCGCGCCTAGCAATCATGCTCAACGACGCACGTGGCTGGGCCAAGGGCACACTCCCGACCTACCAGCACCGCAAGGCGTTCTTCGAAGACATCGTCAACGGAGACCCGGACCCAGTTGCACTCATCCGTAGCAACGATGAGCAAGGCGTACTCGAGCTGATCGAGCGCGCCAAGGTAGTTCACACACCAGCGGCGGTCTGACACCGCGCACCGTTGGGTGCCGCATAAACTCCCATCACCATGAGCTCCACAGACCCAATCACTGAGGACCGCCGCGCAGAAGCACACGAGCACATGGTTCACCACGCGCTGTTTGAACGTGAGCGGATTGAGAAGTCCTCGCGAATCCGCGAATTCGTGCTCGGAGCCCAGGATGGACTGCTCGTGCCACTTGGCGTTGTCACCGGTATGGCAGCTGCGCACCCCGCCAAAAGCGTGATCCTTGTTGCCGGTCTGGCCGAAGCAGTCGCTGGCTCGATCGCAATGGGCGGCGGGTCCTACCTAGCCAGTGAAGCTGAAGAGAGCCTTTACAAAGCTGAGA
>JBAXCW010000201.1:0-2857 GCA_037141275.1 Actinomycetes bacterium | reverse complement strand
GCCACTCGCCCGCTGAGGGCCTCGGAACCGTAGTCTCGCAAGTCATGCTCAAAGGAAGCCGCCGACCGACGATCCCAGATTTCCCCACGGGCTCGCTTGCCGTCTTTGGAGCGACGTTCTTGAACATGCTTTCTGTTGGTGCCGCCCTGCCTGTCCTGCCCAGGTACGTGAAGGGTCCGATTGCCGGCGGTGATGTCCAAGTTGGCCTTGTCATCGGCGCTTTCGCGTTCGCCGCAATCGCCGCTCGGCCATTCGCGGGCCGCTTCGGAGACCGGCATGGCCGCAGGCCAGTGATGCTGTTTGGGACTCTCTTCACCGGGCTGGCTGGAGCAATGTACGCAATCCCTTGGGGTGTGGCAGGCCTTGTGATGGCCCGCGTAATCCTTGGCGCAGGCGAGGGAGTCGTCTATACCTCGGGGGCAGCCTGGATGGCCGACCGCGCGCCTGATGCTGAACGGGGTCGGATCATTGGCTTGTACGGACTAGCGATTTGGGGCGGCGTCTCAGTGGGCCCTCTCCTCGGGGAGGGCCTCTACGACTGGACGGGCTCATTCAATGCCGTCTGGGTCCTCTGCGCAGTGCTGTCGCTGCTCTCCTGCGTTGCCGTCCTCTGGATGCCCCGCAAGGAGAAGATCCACCCGCAGGAGCACGTGACCCGCGGGATCGGAAGCCTCATCCCCGCCGCCTCAATCCGCCCTGGACTTGCCCTGATGACAGCCAACCTTGGCTATGCCGCGCTGTCCTCGTTTCTGGTCCTGATGCTTGACAAGCGCGGAATCGGCCATGGGGCAGCAGCGTTCGCGGCGTTCGCGTTTGCCGTTGTCATCAACCGTTTTCTATTCGGCGACCTGTCGGACCGACTCGGTGGCCGCCGGGGCGCGATGCTCGCCGCGAGCCTCGAGTTTGTCGGCCTTGTGATTCTCTCCCAAGCACAGTCGTTCGCGGTTGCTGTAATCGGCTCGGCGATCATGGGGTCCGGCTTCGCGATGCTGTTCCCCTCCCTCGCCCTGCTTGTCCTGGCCCGAGCCGAGCCTTCCCAACGCGGCGCAGCAATGGGCACGTTCACAGCCTTCTTTGACCTTGGTCTTGCCTTCGGCGCACCACTGGTTGGTGTTGCCGCTGCGGTTACCGGCGGTTATTCAGCGGCATTTCTGCTCGGTGCAGCCGGGGCCCTCGGGGGCTTGCTGATTGCTGCAACCGCACGCCCTCACGGGCTTGACCACGGTCATCCTGAGACAGCCGAGCCACTCTGACTTGACTGTTGGGCGTCCCCGGGTCAGTTGCCGGTGGCAAACAGCTGGGATGTCGGGTTGAGATCCCGAGCACGGCGATAATCACGCAGCGCAGCAGCCGTATGGCCCTGTTGTGCTTCGACGCCAGCGAGCAGCAGCCACGGCTGCCATGCACCCTGTTCACGCTTGATTGCACCAAGTAGGAGCTTCTGGGCGTCTGGATACTTGCCTCGGGCCTCCTGGATCTGCGCAGCCTGAAGCCATGCGCTGGCCGCATAGGGCTGCCAGCGCTTTGCTGACTGAGCATCAGCGAGGGCGGCGTTGAGCTGGCCGTTCCTTGCTTGGTCACGGCTACTTGCCAGCTGATTGCTTGCCACAGTCGGAGGCAGGACTAGGCAAATCAGCGCTAGCGCCATTGCTCCAAATCCAAGACGGGCAAGCTTGGGCGCAGGCGTATCCATGGATTGGTCAGGTGCGGCAGTAGCCACAAAGGCGAGCATGGCAACGATTGGCAGGACCGTCACCTGCCAGCCCCAGTCCACTGCGGATGAGACGACGAACGCGGCAACCGTTGCCGTTCCTGCCGCCACAAGACCAAGTTGGGTGCCAGCCCTACGCAGGGCAGTCACGCAGGCGATCGCGAGGGCGGCAACGAACCCGAGGATCAAGAGCAATCCGACAAGCCCAAGGTCAGCCCAAGCTTCCAAGTAGAGCGAGTGGGCATTGCGAACACTCAAGTTGTCCTTGCGGTGTTGTGTCCACCACAGCTCATAGGTCCCAGCGCCAGTTCCCGTCAGCGGTTTCTCAGACCCGGCGTTGATCGCACCCTGCCAAAGTTGCCAGCGGCCATTGGAGCTCTGGGCGGCCAGGCGGTCGACGGAGTTGATCCTCGACCGCTCAACAGACAGGCTTGGGTTGCGGAAGTCGCGCCATGCCCGGTTGGCATTGGATCCACCGCCAGCAGCGAAGAACGAGCCGGTCAGTGTGGCAACAAGCGCAAGCGCGATGACTAGCCTCAACCATGGGTGAACGGGATTACGCTCCTCGCCGGAGTCTCCACCAGGCAGCTGGTTGATTGTCGCGGCAACGGTTGCCATTGCCATCGCAGCCGCGAGCAGTACCAGCAGAGCTGTCCTTGCTTGGGTGGCCCCTAGGCCGGATTCGGTTATGCCGTCCATCAGCGCGTTCCCGGCCAAGGCTGCCAGGACAACTACTCCCGATGTCACCAAGGCGGTGATCAGGTTTACGGCTGTGCGAACTGTGATTGGCCCCAGCAGGAAGCCCAAGGTCACGGCAAAGAGGGCCACCGCCAAACCGCCACGTGAGATGGCGAACAGCACGGCCAGAGCGAGAACTGGAATTGTCAGCCCAGCGGCCGCACGGTTGATCCCCTTTCGGGCACTCCCGGAAAAATGAACTGCGAGGGGCAGGACCATTCCACAGAGGTAGGCCAGCGCGTTCCAGTAGCCAACCGGCCAGTAGAGCCGTGGCCTAAGCCGACCAAGCTCGCCCACAGCGTTAGCGCTAGGGAACCAGGCTGGGTGCAACCTAGAGCCAACGGCTAGCGCTGCCACAAGGCTGATACCACCAAGTAGTCCGGCCAGAACAGCCTCACGGTCCTTGAC
>JBAXCW010000200.1:0-2894 GCA_037141275.1 Actinomycetes bacterium | reverse complement strand
CATCTGGATCATCGCCGGAACTAGCTGGCAGTGCGTGGCCTTAGTTCGATCCAAAGTGGCTAAGAAGCCGGCAGTGTCGAACTTCCTCATTTGTACGTGTGTGCCGCCTAGGTAGGTGAAGGAGTAGCCGACCTGTGAACCGACGTGAAATAGTGGAGTTGAGGCTAGAAAAACTGCCTCTGGGTACGCCCCAATCTCGTGGCCCATAGCCATCGTGCCATGATGAACAGAGCGATTTGAAAGCATCACACCTTTTGCTCGCGCAGTCGTTCCACTTGTGTAGCTGATGTGGCAAATGTCCTCCGGTGGATAGCCGGCTGGCACCGCCATTGCTTCGGCTGAGGCGAGCATCAGCTCGTAGGACTGCCCAGAGTCATCAACGCCGCCGAGTCGGAGCACCTGCGTCACAGGCAGCCGTGTGGCCAGCTCCTCAAAATCGGAGCCGACGATGAGAATTTCCGGCGCGCAGTCCTCGAGAATCAGCGCTAACTCTTTCTCGGCAAGGCGATAGTTGAGCGGCACCAAGATCATTCCGGACAAGTGAGATGAGTCTCGAGCGGTTACAGGGGCTCGAGCAGTCGGCTCTGATGCCGACCTACAAACGGCTGCCCGTTGAGTTCGTTCGGGGGGAGGGCGCTCTGCTTTGGGACGATGAGGGACGCGAATACCTTGACCTGCTCGCAGGGATCGCTGTTGACAACGCAGGCCACTGTCACCCCGATGTTGTTGCCGCAGTGACAGCCCAGATCTCGAAGCTGATCCATGTCTCCAACTTGTTCTATACCGAGCCTGGTATGGACCTAGCTGATCGGCTCTCTAGATCTAGCCTTGGTGGACTTGTCTTCCTGTGCAACAGCGGAGCGGAGGCAAACGAGGCCGCAATCAAGCTGGCCAGACGCCACAAGCCGGGTGGGGGGTTCGTAGTTCTCCAAGGTGCCTTCCATGGCCGGACGATGGGTGCTCTCTCTGCCACACCACAGGCTGAGAAGCAGGACCCGTTCGCACCGCTCGTTCCAGGATTTGCCGCTGTGTGTGCCGACCCAGCAGCGCTTACGGCTGCGGTGACGGACCAGACGGCGGCCGTCTTGATCGAACCACTCCAAGGCGAAGGCGGAGTCCAGATTGTCCCTGATGATGTGCTGATCGCCGCACGGGAAGCCTGTGACCGGCATGGGGCGCTACTGATCCTTGACGAGGTCCAGACTGGCGCGGGGAGGACCGGAACGCTGTGGGCCTACCAGCAGACACCAGTGGTCCCGGATGCGATGACGGTCGCGAAGGGAATAGGCGCTGGCTTTCCTGTTGGCGCACTCATCACCTCGGCGAGCTGCTCGACTTCGCTGGTCGCAGGTGACCACGGTTCTACCTTTGCGGGCGGCCCCGTGACGGCTGCGGCCGCACTCGCCTCCCTTGACGTTGTAGCGGCCGAGGATCTGCTGGCCCAAGTCAAGGTTTTGGGGGCCAAGCTGATGGAGGGATTGGCTGAGCTTCCAGGTGTAGAAAGGGTTCGCGGCAGAGGGCTGATGATCGGCGCAGACATCACGGGCGATGCGCCGGCAGTAGTCCTCGCGGCACTTCAGCAGGAGGCCCTGGTTATCAATGCCACCGGGCCATCCACTCTGCGCTTTGTCCCGCCACTTGTGATCACAGAAGCCCAAATAGGCGATGCGCTTGAGCGGCTTTCGCGTCTCCCGCTCGCGTGACAGCGGGAAGACAGACAGGTCCGTAGGCTTCCAATCGTGAGCGAAGGAATCATCCACCCACCGACCACTGCGTCGTATGAAGCCGATCCAGAATCGGTCGGACGTGTTCTGCTGCTCTACAGCGGCGGACTTGACACATCGGTGATGCTCCATTGGATTCAGAAGAACTACGGAGCTGAGGTCGTCGCCCTCACAATCAACCTGGGGCAACCTGATGAGGACTATTCGGTCGTCACAGGTAAGGCAATTGACCTTGGGGCCATCGACGCGCGGGTAGTGGATGCGCGTCAGGAGTTCGTTGACGACTACATCACGCCCGCCATCAAGGCGAACGCTCTCTACGGAGGCGGCTACCCACTTTTCACGGCGCTCGGCCGCCCGTTGATTGCCAAGATCGCCGTTGATGTTGCGCGGGAAACAGGCTGCGACACGATTGCGCACGGATGCACTGGCAAGGGGAACGACCAAGTACGCATTGAGGCAACGATTGCCACGCTGGCCCCCGAGCTGAAAGTGATTGCGCCCGTCAGGTCCTGGGCGATGGGCCGCGAGGAGGAGATTGAGTACGCACGCGAGCACTCCATTCCAGTCAAGGGCGGAACTGAAACAGCTCCGTATTCGATCGACGACAATCTTTGGGGAAGGTCCTCGGAAGGCCGCTGGATTGAGGATCTTGAGCAGCCGCCCCTTGACGATGTTTTCCAGCTTGTAACGCCACCTGAGCGCGCACCGGATCAAGCGACGGTCGTAAACATTGGGTTTGAGAAGGGCGTCCCCACATCACTAGACGGCGAGTCCCTCGGGCTGGTTGACCTGATCAACCGCGTTGCCGACATGGCAGCTGCCAACGGAGTCGGGATCCTTGACCACATTGAGGACCGGATTGTTGGTCTGAAGGTCAGGGACATCTATGAGATCCCGGCCGCCGCGGTGATTCTCACTGCGCACCGTGAGCTAGAGCGCCTTGTCGGGACTATTCATCAGAACCGGTTTAAAGAGTCGATGGATGAGCAGTGGGCCTACCTTGTCTATGCAGGCCTGTGGTGGGAGCCGCTGCGGACCGATCTGGACGCCTTTATGGAGGAGTCAAACTCCATGGTGACCGGCACGATTGGGATCAAGCTTTATAAGGGCTCGGCAACAGTGATCACTAGGTCTTCCCCTCACGCTGTCTATGACTCGCAGCTGGCG
>JBAXCW010000199.1:0-2902 GCA_037141275.1 Actinomycetes bacterium | reverse complement strand
CCGCGGCGACCGTGCGCCGCACCCATCCAAGACTCGGGGCTGTCCTGATCTTGGCGGCTGCCGACGCAATAACCGTTTCTCCTGGTGGACGAGGAGCGATTGGGCCTCGCATCTCTGCGATCTCCGCTGGACTGCTGCGTCGAACAGCAGGTGCAATCGTGCCCGGCTCATCATCGGTGCCGCTTACAGATGCTGCCAGGGCCTCCCCTAGTTCAGCGAGGGTCCCTCGATCATTTGGGTCAGGCTCAAGAGCACGGTCAACTGCCTCAACCAAACTCTCTGCGAGATCCGGTCGCTCGTCAACCAACAACGCAAACTCTCCTGAGGCAAGGTTGCGTGCCGTCTCCGCGGCTGTGCGCCCGCGGACTGGGTTGGAGCCTGTCAGCCCTTCAAACACAACTATCGCTAGCGCCCACAGGTCCGTCTCCGGACCCACCGGCTGCGCGGAGGCCTGCTCTGGGGACATGTAGGCGAGGGTTCCAATTACATCGCCCGTCCGCGTGAGCGAGGACTCCCCGGCGAGACGCGCGATTCCAAAATCAGCGAGCTTGACTATTCCCGCCTCAGACCGAGGTGCGTCTGGGATCAGGATGTTGCCTGGCTTGACATCCCTGTGAATTACGCCATGTGAATGGGCGTGATCAAGTGCTGCGGCCAGCGCGGCTCCAATCCGGACAACATCGCGGTCTGAACACCGTCCCTCGGCGTAGATCTGTCCCAAAGTCATGCCACGGACGTACTCAGAGACCAAGTACGTATGCGTCTCGTCGCTGCTGGCCTCGTACAGCGTCACCACACCCGGGTGAGAAAGCCTTGCCGCCGCACGGATCTCCCTTTCGGCCCGTTCGCCAGCTAGATCAGCCGGAATTGCCTTGACGGCCACGTCGCGGCCAAGGTGTTCGTCCTCTGCTCGCCAAACCGTGCCGAAAGCACCCGAGCCGATTGACTCTACGAGTCGGTATCGCTCAAGTACAACAGTGCTTTGGGGTGGACTCTGATCCCGAGTTCGGGCCATCCGGTCTAATTTCGCCACGCAGAGGGTCATACCTGCCCAAATAGCCGCCTCCTTGGGGCAAATCGCAGCGGAATTCGTCGCAGCAGCCCGTGCAGCACTACTCCCCGCCGTCGATCACGGCATAATCCCCAAGTGACGGTTGGAAACTACCGCCACAAGGAATGATGATGTCGTTCTTCGACGACGAACCCACAGAAGCCGTACCGGCAAACTCATCCCCGCGATCGTCGGGCGCAAACCGCTCGCCGGATCAGCAGTCTGTGGTCACACGCAGGCTGATGGCTGCCGGCGGTGCCGTTCTTCTGCTTCTCATCATGATCTTTGCCGTCAAGAGCTGTGCGGACTCGCGCACTACAACCCAGCTCAAGGAGTTCAACAGCAAGGCAGCCCAGCTAGTTGCCGACTCCGACAGCCAGGTCGGGAAGGCGTTCTTTAAGGAAGTCCAAGGTGCCTCCACTAAAGCGCCAACCACACTTCAGGAAAGCGTCAACCAGATCTCGGTCCTCGCAGGCGAGCAAGTCAAGCAGGCACAGCGCCTTGATCCACCGGACAGCCTTAAGACCGCAAGGGACAACCTTGTCCTCGTAATGCAACTCCGTTATGACGGCATCACAGCGATTGCGCGCGACCTCCAGACAGCGGTTTCACGAAACTCGGCCGACAGCCAGAGAGCTGTGCAGAGCATCGCTGGAAACATGAGGGCATTCGACGCCTCCGATGCCGTGTACCAGTGGAAGGTCGCCAGTGCCATTGCTGCGGCCCTCGACAGCGACGGAATCGCCGTAGGTGCGGGCGGAGTTCAGGTAGCGAAGTCGAGCTTCCTCCCAAGTTGGCAATGGCTCGACCCAACCTATGTCGCAGCACAGTTGGGATCCACGGCCGGGAGCGCTGGAACGGCCGGACCCGGAACACACGGTCACAGCCTTGACACTGTCTCAGCCGGCGGGCAAGAGCTTGCGGCAGGGACAGAGAACAGCATTCCTGGCAGCCCTCCACCAGCCTTTGCTGTGACCTTCACTAATGGTGGAACTGCCGATGAAACGAACGTTCAGATCACAATCAAGGTTGAGGGTGGCCCAGCGCCGATCACGGTCACGAAGGTCGTCGCACAGAGCAAGGCCGGTCAGCAACAGACAATTCAGGTGCCGCTCGGCAGCGCGCCACCGATCGGGCAGTCCGTCACAGTCACGGTCACGATCTCAACCGTGCCAGGGGAGTCAAACGGCGATAACAACACGCTGACTTTCCCAGTTACGTTCACCTGATCCGCTGAATTCCCGGATCACCGTAACCTTGGCCCTGATGAGCCAAACAATGCCCCACAATCTTCCTATGTTCACAAAGCAACTGGATCTACAGCTATGAGTCTGCGCGTAGCCTGTCTTGGTCCGGAGGGGACGGTCAGCCAGGAAGCCTTGCAGGACGCCGCTTCCAAGGCCGGGATCGCCGTGGAGCCCCTGCTTACGCCAACGATTCATCACGCTGTCGCTGCCGTTACTTCTGGTGAGGCCGACTACGCCCTCGTCCCCTTGGAGAACTCACTCGAGGGCGGGGTAGCTGCCACCCTTGACGAACTGATCGCCGGCGGTGGAATGACACCCATCGTTGGAGAGCTTGTGCATCCAGTCCGGCATCGCCTAATCACCAAGACTGCGCTTGAGATCGCGGCTATTGAACGGGTCTACTCACTTCCATTCGTTGCAGCCCAGTGCGGTCCTTGGCTTCGCGACAACCTGCCCAACGCCAAGATCATTCCAGCCTCCTCGACCGCCGACGCTGTTCGAACTGTCGCCGATGGTGACGGCCCAGCAGCGGCGCTGGGTACCGATCTCGCCGCTCGGCTTTACGGCTGCACGGTTATCGCTGATCAAGTCGACGAGGGTGGTA
>JBAXCW010000198.1:0-2922 GCA_037141275.1 Actinomycetes bacterium | reverse complement strand
GGGCCTGCATGTGCCATTGCGAATGTTGGCCCGAACACGAACGGTTCACAGTTCTTCCTTGTCACAGCCGCAGAAACACCTTGGTTGGACGGAAAGCACACCGTCTTCGGTGAAGTAACAAGCGGTTTGGACGTAATGGACTCAATCGAAGCTGTCGAGACCGACGGTCGCGATGCTCCAATTGAGCCGCAGGGCATCATCAGCATCACCCTCGCTGACTGACCCGGACTTCTAGTCCAGACATAGTCGGACTGTTCAAGGCAACACCGCTGCGGTAGCTTTAGGCATAGGTGGCGTTGCCCTCTGGCTGCGTCCAACAAGATTCACCCAACAAGGGAGGGGCGAACTAATGTCCAGCACGCACGAAGCACCGGTAACCGAGGGAAGCAGCAGCACCTACGGATCTGCCAGCACGATCAACGTTGACAACCCCGCCACAGGCGAGATCGTCGGCACAATCGACATCACAACACCCGACCAGCTTGCCGAAATGGCCGCCCGCGGTCGCGCGGCTCAGCCCGGCTGGGAGGCACTTGGTTTCGCAGGCCGCGCCGAGGTATTCGCGCGCTGCCAGAAGTGGATCATGGACAACAAGGAAGAGCTGATCGCGACGATCATCTCCGAGACTGGCAAGACCTACGAAGACGCTCTCCTAGCCGAGATCAGCTACACGGCCGGAGCGTTCAAGTACTGGGCCAAGGAAGCCCCAGAGTTCCTTGCTGACGAGCGCGTAAAGACCTCATCCCCACTGGTTAAGGGCAGGAAGCTCGTTGTCCGTCACGCTCCAGTTGGTGTTGTTGGCGTGATTGGTCCTTGGAACTTCCCAATGACCAACTCATTTGGTGACTGCATCCCTGCCATGGCAGCTGGTAACAGCGTCATCCTGAAGCCAAGCGAAGTGACACCTCTCACCTCGCTTGTGGTTGCCAAGGGCATGAAGGCTTGCGGGATTCCTGAGGGCGTGTTCCAAGTCGCAACCGGCGACGGCACGACTGGCGCTGCTTTGATCGACAACGTTGACTTCATCATGTTCACGGGCTCGACCCGTACGGGCAGGAAGGTTGCCGTCAAGGCTGCGGAGAACCTGATTCCGTACGGCCTTGAGCTGGGTGGCAAGGACCCAATGATCGTGATGGCCGACGCTGATGTTGAGCGGGCCGCCAACTTTGCTTCCTACTTCTCAATGAACAACGCCGGACAGGTATGCATCTCAGTTGAGCGTGTCTACGTTGAGGCGCCGATCTACGACGAGTTCGTCCAGAAGGTCACCGACAAGGTCAAGACTCTCCGTCAAGGACAGTCAACTGGCCCGGGTTCGATTGACCTCGGTGCGGTGATCTTCCAGCCACAGATCGACATCGTTGAGGCTCATGTCAACGACGCTGTTGCCAAGGGCGCAAAGGTCCTCACGGGTGGTCATGCCAAGCGCGAGGGTGGGCGGTTCTTCGAGCCAACTGTTCTCGTTGATGTTGACCACACGATGGACTGCATGACTGAAGAGACCTTCGGTCCGACCTTGCCGATCATGAAGGTGGACAGTGTTGACGAGGCGATCCGCCTTGCCAATGACTCGGTCTATGGACTTCAGGCATCGGTGTTCTCTGGCAACACGGAGAAGGCCGAGGCAGTCGCAAGGCAGCTTCAGGCAGGCGCGGTCTGTGTGAACGACTGTCAGGTCAACTACACGGCACTTGAGATCCCGATGGGCGGTTGGAAGACCTCCGGCGTTGGCGTTCGCCACGGCGCCCCGGGTATCCGCAAGTACACCAAGTCGCAGACCATCCTCGTAACCAAGTTCTCATTTGGCAAGCAGGACATGTACATGCATCCCTACTCCGCCAAGACGACGAACCTGTTCGCCAAGGCGCTCGGGTTCCTTTACGGCCGCGGCCGCAACAAGAGTCTGTAGTAGGGAGCACCGCTGCTCGCGCTCGCGTTTGCAGCGTCATCGTCGATTGTCTGGGGGGCCGGTGATTTTCTCGCCGGCTACCTTGGGCGGTCGCGCCCTGTCCTGACGGTTGCTGCCGTCTCACAGGTGTCCAGTCTCCTGCTTGGGACGCTCCTGATGCTCGCGCTTGGGCAACACCTGCCCACAGGTGCGCCACTTTGGTACTCCCTAGGAGCAGGTGTCTGTGGTGGCTTCGGCCTCCTAGCTCTCTACCGAGCATTGTCGATTGGCATCATGAGCATCGCTGCGCCGATCAGTGCCCTTGCCGCTGGCGTTCCATTTGTATGGGGAATGGTGCGTGGCGACAGTCCTCGGACTCTTCAGCTCGTGGGTGCAGGGATTGCCCTTGTGGGCGCGTTACTGGCCGCTAGGGAGCCCTCCCACGCGCACGTCCCGCGGGAGAAGTTCAGAGAGTCCGTCACCCTTGCTCTGTTCAGTGCAGTCGCACTGGGTACCGGCTTGGTGTTTCTCGGCTATGCCGCACCTGGTGGAGCCATGCCGGTCCTTGTGGCTGACCGAATCGCAACCAGCGCCATTACATTGCCGCTGGCGCTGGTTATGGGTCAGATGGGACGTAGTCAGCTAAAGGGTCTGGGGCCGATGATCGCCGTCGGAGTCTTCGACACAACGGCCAACGCTTTCTACATCTACGCATTCCGCCAGCACGGCATGATGTCGATGGTCGGCGTCCTGGCTTCGCTCTATCCAGTCACGACTGTGCTCTTAGCGCGAGCCACTCTCAACGAGACTCTGGAGCGGCACCAAGCGATTGGCGTCGGTGTGGCGCTCGCAGGCGTCGCGTTGATCGCCGTCTGACTGCGCCCTAGCCTCAACGGTTGGCGCAAGCGTCAATGCCAAGCGATTCCCAGCTCACACGCTCGCGCTGAGCGATCTGCGTGGTCTGGTCAGCGACGCTACGCATGACGATCACTGGATCGCCGCCAAGGGTTAGGTCCTTTGCCCCCTTGGAGAGG
>JBAXCW010000197.1:0-2968 GCA_037141275.1 Actinomycetes bacterium | reverse complement strand
TTCAGGTCCAGACGATTCCGTAAGCCTGCGGCGCCGCTCTCTGATCAGGGGGGCCAAGCCGATCACTGCCATCAGGACGAGCACAACCACAGCGATGATTGCCTCGGGGCTGTCGAGGTTGTCCAACGATCCGCCCAGCGCGGTGTAAGCAAAGGCCCTCGGGGAGCAGCCGATCATCGTCGCAAGTGCAAAGTCCCGCAGGCTGATCGGCGCCAAACCCGCTGCGTAGTTGACGAGGCTGTACGGAGCCCCGGGCGCCAAGCGTGCGTAGAAGACACTCCGGAAGCCGCGCGTTCCAATCCATTCCCGAATGGCAGCAATCCGTGGCCCGGCAAGGTGCTCGACAGCGTCGTGACCCCACCAGCGGGCAATTGAGAACGCAAGCACGGCGCCCAATGTGGCTGAGGCAATTGAGATTGGCACGCCAAGCGCCGTTCCAAACAGCAGGCCACTTGACGCCGCCAACAGCGGGCCCGGAACGAACAGGACGGTTAGGACCGCACTGACAATGATGAAGACCAGTGGTGCCCACGGGCCGGCCTCGTGCACGCGGTCACGGACCTCACCGGCGCTGATGCCGCTAACAAAGAAGAAGGTGACCCCAGCGCCCATCAGAGTGGCCAACAGGGCCAGCCGCAGAACTGCCGCGCGTCGGTTCAATTCACTGCTCTACAACGGAGCCGGGGACGAGGTCGTCGCTCCCGTCAGGCCAGCGAACCCAAGCCTTGTGACCACCGTCGTAGTCGGGGCCGAGCAGGATCAGCTCGGCTTCCTCACCGTTGACAGTGCAACGCCCGGAACCTTCAGGGTCAAGGCCCTGCCAGATCCGCGCAAACTGGTTCCCTTCAAGTTCAGCTGCCACGGTTGATGACGCGCTGTGTCCAGGCCGGATAACCGTTGAGGGTGGCAGTGCCAGAAGCGTGTCCATAACGGAGGCGCGAAGGTCCTCGAAGGTTGTATGGCCTGGGGCTCTTACTCCGCCGACTGAGCCGAGGAAGAGTGTGTCTCCCGTGAAGACCTCCAAGACTTCCCCGCGAAGCACGAGAGCGACCATGCCAGCCGTGTGGCCGGGGGTGTGGAGCAGGTCGAAGGTCATCTGACCAAAGGTGATCGCCTCACCGGGATTGCGGTCACCAGTGCTGCCTTCGCACAGATCGCGCTCAATCGGGTGGGCAAGGACAGGCGTTCCTGGGTGAGCTTCCAGCACTAGGGCAAGCTCAGCGACGTGGTCGTAGTGGTGGTGTGTCAAGAGAACTGCTGCGAGGGTTGCGTCCAGCTCCTCGATTCGCGCGAGCAGCGGGGCCACTGGGCCGCCAGCGTCAATCAGCACCGCGGTTCCTCCCGGCTCGTCAACTACGAGCCATGTGTTGGAAAGCCAGTCGGGATGTTCAGAACGCTCAGTGGTCACAGGCGCATCGTACCTGTATGAGTTCCTGTGGCTTCCGCCACAGGCAACCGTAGGCTGGGGGTATGCGCTTGATCCACACTTGCTACCGAGTCCTTGACCTCAATCGGTCAAAGACGTTCTATGAGGCACTTGGCTTTGAGGAAGTCGGGCGAATCCCAATTGGGTCCGAGGCCACCAACCTCTTCATGAACCTCCCCGGCGACGGTGACGAACCGCGGCTCGAGCTGACGCTCAACCACGACAGGACTGAGCCTTACGACATCGGTACGGGCTACGGGCACATTGCTCTTGCCGTCGGTGACATTGACCTTGCGTTGGAGCGGCTGTCAGGTCTGGGCATTGAGCCTGAGAAGCCGCCGTACACAATCCGCGAGGGCGGCACGCGCCTCTGTTTTGTCGCTGATCCGGATGGGTATCGGATCGAACTTCTCGGCCGTTCCTAGGAGCGAGCGTGGAACCCCGCCGCACAGTTGTGAAGGACCTTGGGTCCAACTCATTCCGCATGGTGGTTTACGAATGGGTTCCCGGCGAATGGTGGCGCCGAGCGGATGAGCTGAACGAGACCGTCCGTATTGGACAGGGGCTTGACGCCACCGGAAGCCTGAGCGACGATGGCATTGAGCGTGGTTTGCGGGCAGTTGAACTTTTCGACCATGCTCGGCGCGCGTTTGGCATCGACGCGGCAGACACGATTACGGTGGCGACAAGTGCCATCCGCGATGCCCGCAATGGGCCGGAGTTTGTTGCCCTTGCAGAGGCCCTTGGATCGCCGGAGGTGAGGGTTCTCTCTACTGCTGAGGAGGCTCGCTACGGAATGCTCGCGGCCGTCAACTCCACGGCGCTGACCGACGGTTGGACATTGGACATTGGCGGGGGCAGCCTGCAGCTCTGTCAGGTGGAGGCACGGAGCTCCGTTAGCTGTGGCTCATGGCCGCTCGGGGCCGTTCGCATGACCGAGCACTTCCTGTCGCCTGACCGCGACGAGCCCGCTCGCCCGGAGGACATCAAGGCGCTCAGCCGACATGCCGTTGAGGCGTTGGAGGAAGCTGGCATCGCCGATATCGGCGGGTCTATGGTTGCCGTGGGCGGCGCGATCAGAAACCTTGCAGCAGCAGCCAGGAATGAGGACGATCTTCCGTCTATTGGTGTTCAGGGTTATCTGCTGACGGCAGAGCGGTTGGACGCGCTGATCACACGGATTGGCGAGCTTCCTCCATCCAAGCGTGGGCAGATCGCGGGGATCAAGACTGGACGGGGTGAGATTGTCCTCGCGGCAGCTGTGGTTGTTCGAGCGGTCCTCTCGGTGACGGGAATGGAAGCTCTCGAGGTAACGGAGGCGGGCTTGAGGGAAGGGCTCTTCTTTGAGCGGTATCTGGCTCCTGCGGACCCACCGCTGTTCCCGGATGTTCGCGGGGCGAGCGTGCGGAACTTGGCTTACCAGCACCGAGTTGACCTGACGCACTCCAACCGGGTCAGCGAGCTGGCCTTAGGTATGTACGACTCCTTGCGCGACACGGACGTCAAGTCCGGCAAGGGCAGGATGCGCGAACTGCTCTGGGC
>JBAXCW010000196.1:0-2982 GCA_037141275.1 Actinomycetes bacterium | reverse complement strand
TGCCAGCAGTGCTCGGATCTCATCCGTACTGGCCTCTTGGGCTGTCTGGATGTTGACCGACTCCGAGTGACCGTTCATTACCGGCACGCGGGCACAGGTCGCAGTAACAGGAAGGGCAGGAAGGCTCAAGATCTTGCGCGTCTCGGCCATCATCTTGCGTTCCTCCGTCGTGTAATCGTCGCCGTCCTTGAAACTCTCAACCTGGGGGATCACATTGAACGCAATCTGGTGCGGATAAACGGAGGGAGGTTCCACTGGCGCCCCATCAAGTACCGCGCGGGCCTGTGACTCAAGCTCAGCAAGAGCTTTGACCCCGGTTCCGGAAACAGCCTGGTAGGTCGAGAAGATCACCCGGTCAAGACCAAAGCGATCAAGGATTGGCTTTAGGACAACCATTGCCTGCATGGTTGAGCAGTTGGGGTTAGCAACGATTCCCGAATGGCCCTCAACGGCTTCTGGGTTGACCTCTGGCACAACCAGAGGAACCTTTGGATCCATCCGCCAGTGGGATGAGTTATCGACAACAACAGCTCCGGCCTCCACAAACTTTGGCCCCCACTCGGCAGAGACCGTGGAGCCAGCGCTGAACAACGCGAGGTCAAAATCGGAGAGGTTGGCTAGTTCGAGGTCCTCAACAACTACGCCCTCGATCTCAGTGCCCGCGCTTCTGCTGCTCGCCAAGGCAGTGATGCTTGCCGCAGGGAAGGACCGCTCTCTCAGCAGGCGCAGGATCGTGCGGCCGACCGCTCCGGATCCACCCACGACTGCAACGCGCGGCTGGCTCACCTAGCGGCTCCGTGAGGCGTCTGAGCGCCGTCCTCATCATCACCAAGGTCAAACGCTGCGTGTAGCGCTCGGACGGCGTCAGCCACGCGATCTGCCGATACGACACAGGAAATCTTGATCGGCGATGTGGAGATCATCTCAATGTTGATCCCCTGCTCACCTAGCGTCCGGAAGACCGTCGCCGCAACGCCTGGGTTGGAACGCATCCCAGCGCCAACAACCGACACCTTGCCCATCTGCTCATCCCACGCGATCGATTGGATGCCTTGGGCCTCCATCAGGCCGTCAAGGGCCGCACGTGCGTCCCTGAGGTCCTCTGTGGCGACCGTGAAGCTCATGTCAGCGGCCTTGTCGTCCTCTGTCGGCTCGTTCTGGATGATCATGTCCACGTTCACTCCTGCGTCAGCGAGCGCGCCGAACACTGCTCCAGCTACACCTGGCGTATCGGGAACACCAGAGAGCGTGACTCTGGCCTCTTCAGTTGAGTGCGTTACAGCGGTGATCAGTGGGTGTTCCACGTTTTCCTCCTCATTGACGACGATTGTCCCATCGCCAGGGTCAAATGATGACCGGCAGTGGATCCGCACCCCATGGGTGCGTGCGTACTCGACCGACCTCAGCTGCAAAACCTTCGCTCCAGAGGATGCCATCTCCAGCATCTCCTCGAAGGAAACAGTCCCAAGCTTCTTGGCATTGGGAACGATCCGTGGGTCAGCGCTGAAGACACCGGCGACATCAGTGTAGATCTCACAAACCGATGCGCCCAGGGCAGCGGCGACAGCAACGGCGGTGGTATCTGAGCCGCCCCGCCCGAGAGTCGTTACATCCTTCTCCGTTGAGACGCCCTGGAACCCAGCTACTAAGACCACTTGGCCGGCATCAAGAGCTTCGGTAATCCGGTCTGCTCGAACATCAAGGATGCGCGCCCGCGTGTGGGAGGTGTCAGTAACAATCCCAGCCTGCGAACCCGTTAGGGAGATGGCGTCATAGCCAAGGTCCCTAATCGCCATGGCCGCCAGCGCGCACGAGATCCGCTCGCCGGTGGAAAGCAGCATGTCCATCTCGCGTGGGTCCGGGGAGTCCGATACCTCGGCAGCCATCTGGAGTAGCTCATCCGTGGTGTCTCCCCGGGCAGAAAGGACAGCAACCACACGATCCCCGGCCTTGCGGCGATCCGCAATCCGAGCAGCGGCAGCCTTGATCCGCTGCGCGTCGGCAACGGAACTGCCCCCAAACTTCATAACGATCGTCTCTGCCATAAGAAGGGAGCGTACCCGTCACAGGGGCCTTTCCAGTCCCTCCGCGAGGCTACGACCGGTGTCGGTCAGGGGTTGATGGAACGACGGCCCGACATTGCCCTGCCAAGGGTGAGCTCATCTGCGTACTCAAGGTCGGCTCCGACCGGCAATCCGCTCGCCGGGCGGGTGATGATCAACGTCGGAGAAATCTCCCGCAACCCAGCCGCCATGTGCAGGGCTGTGGCCTCTCCCGTCGTCGTCGGATTGGTCGCCAAGATCACCTCCGTCACGTTTCCGGTCCGCACGCGTTCGTAGAGCTCAGCAATGTGGATGTCATCCTCATCAACTCCATCCATTGGAGAGAGCGCGCCACCGAGTACGTGGTAGCGCCCGCGGAACTCAGATGTGCGCTCGATCGGATGCACATCCTGTGACTGCTCCACAACACAGAGCAGCGCGTCGTCACGGCGGTCGTCCTGACAGATTGGGCATCGTGGCCCTTCGGCAAGGTCAAAGCAGATCTCACACTCACCGATCTTCTCGCGCACCTCAACGATCGCGGCAGCGAGCGCCGCAGCTTGTTCTGGTGGCGCCCTTAGGACATGGAACGCGAGTCGCGTCGCCGTCCGGCCACCGACGCCGGGAAGCCGGGAAAACTCTGAGATCAGGCGTTGAATCGGAGGTGCGTACACAGTCGCTCTACCCGTGCGTCAGGGACCGCTGGTCGCGCCGTCTGTGTCGGGACCGTCCACTGCTGACGGGCCCTCATCGCTCGTGGCGGACTCGGTGACATCAGCGGGCTTATCGCCACTGACCTCCACGCCGCCAAACTCATTCAGGAGGATGTCGGCCATCTCATCCCCGCTCAGTGCCCGCTCCTGCGCAGCAGCTGTGGTCTCCATCTCAGCAGACAGCTCATATTCGAGTTCCAGCCGGGCGCCGGTCAGGTCCGCTAGGG
>JBAXCW010000195.1:0-2983 GCA_037141275.1 Actinomycetes bacterium | reverse complement strand
GAATGGCTCGACCGGCCTCTCGATGGCCTTCGACCTGCCAACCCAGCTTGGCCTTGACTCCGACGACGGCCGCTGTCTCGGTGAGGTTGGCCGCACCGGCGTGGCGATCGATTCGATCGAGGACATGCGAATTGCGTTCGACCAGATTCCACTGGACAAGGTCTCGACGTCGATGACGATCAACGCACCAGCGTCCGTGCTGCTGCTGCTCTACCAGCTTGTCGGCGAGGAGCAGGGCGTTCCTGCCGAGCAGCTCCGCGGAACCACACAGAACGATGTGCTCAAGGAGTACATCGCCCGTGGCAACTTCATCTACCCAACTGAAGCGTCGATGCGCCTGACGACAGATCTCTTTGCCTACTGCCGCGAGACCGTTCCGAAGTGGAACACGATTTCCATCAGCGGCTACCACTTCAGGGAGAAGGGCTGCTCGGCAGTTCAGGAGGTTGCGTTCACGCTCTCCAACGGCATCGCCTACGTGCAAGCAGCGCTTGACGCCGGCCTCCCCGTTGATGAGTTCGCTCCACGGCTTGCGTTCTTCTTCAACGGGCACAACAACGTCTTCCAGGAGGTCGCGAAGTTCCGTGCGGCTCGCAAGATGTGGGCTGAGATCATGCGCGACCGGTTTGGCGCCAAGGACGAGCGGTCAATGCGCTTGAGGTTCCACACTCAGACTGGTGGAGTCACCCTCACCGCGCAGCAGCCGGAGAACAACATTGCCCGTGTTGCCCTGCAGGGATTCGCGGCGGTCTGCGGTGGCACGCAGTCACTCCACACCAATGGCTTTGATGAAGCACTCGCCCTCCCAACTGAGGATGCAGCACGGATCGCATTGCGGACCCAGCAGATCATTGCCGCTGAGTCCGGCGCGGTTGAGGCGATCGACCCATTCGCAGGCTCTTACTTTGTCGAGTCGCTGACTGATGAGATTGAGACGCGCGCCAAGGAGCTGATCGCAAAGGTTGACGAGCTTGGCGGTTCGCCTAACGCCATCTCGTTCATCACCAATGAGATTGAGGAATCAGCCTGGGGCTATCAGGAGCGCTACCGCACCGGCCAGGACATCGTTGTTGGCGTCAACGCGTATGTCACGGATCAACTTCAGGTCCCTGACACGCTCCGTGTTGACCAGAAGTCTGAGGATGACCAGGTATCTCGCCTGAAGGCATTCAAGGAGAACCGTGACCAGGAACTCGTCGCCAAGCATTTGGACACAATCCGTGCTGCCGCCGCCGGAACCGACAATCTTCTACCTGTACTGCGCGAGGCTCTTCGCGACCACTGCACGCTTGGTGAGGTGTGCGCCGCCATGCGCGACGTGTTTGGCTCCTACAAGCCTGAGTTCTAGAGAAAAGGATCGACTTTTAGATGTCACGCGAAAAGGCCCCGGAAACTTACGAAGAGAAGGTTGACCTCCTCAAGACACTGCGCGACGAGGCGATCAACTCCGCTTCACCAGAAGCAGTTGACAAGCAGCACGCGAAGGGCAAGTTCACAGCCCGCGAGCGCGTGGAGAAGCTGCTCGACGACGGCTCATTTGTTGAAACTGACACCTTCGTTCGCCATCGCACCTATGACTTCGACATGCAGAAGGTCAGGCCATGGGGCGACGCTGTTGTCACCGGCCACGGCACGATTGACGGCCGCCGTGTTTGCGTGTTCAGCCAGGACTTCACAGTTGTAGGCGGTTCGCTGGGTGAAGTAATGAGCGAGAAGATGTGCAAGGTGATGGACCTTGCCGCCAAGATTGGCTGCCCTGTGATCGGCATCAACGACTCCGGTGGCGCGCGCATCCAGGAAGGCGTTGTGTCACTCGGCGCCTACGGCGATGTGTTCCTTCGCAATGTTCGCTCTTCAGGCGTCATCCCCCAGATTTCACTGATCATGGGGCCATGCGCTGGCGGTGCTGTCTACAGCCCGGCGATCACAGACTTCATCTTCATGGTCAAGGAAACAAGCCACATGTTCATCACCGGCCCTGATGTGATCAAGACCGTCACCGGTGAGGAGTGCACGTTCGAGGACCTTGGCGGCGCGATGACCCACAACACCAAGTCCGGCGTTGCCCAGTTCGCCAGTGAGGACGAGGAAGCCTGCCTGGAAGACGCTCGTTACCTGCTCTCATTCCTGCCGCAGAACAACCTTGAGCCAGCACCTCGTGTGCAGCCGACTGATGATCCACTGCGGATGGATCTTGAACTTGACTCGGTTGTCCCTGACAACCCGAACAAGCCTTACGACATGCGACATGTTGTTGCGCACCTCGTTGATGACGGTGAGTTCCTGGAAGTGCACGAGCACTTCGCCAAGAACATCATCTGCGGGTACTCGCGCCTCAATGGCATCCCGGTTGGCATTGTCGGTAATCAGCCGAATCAGATGGCTGGCGTGCTCGACATTGACTCTTCCGAGAAGGCAGCCCGCTTCGTACGGACTTGCGATGCCTTCAACATCCCAATCCTCACGCTCGTTGATGTTCCAGGGTTCCTTCCGGGAACCGCTCAGGAGTGGCAGGGGATCATCCGCCGCGGAGCCAAGCTGCTCTATGCGTTTGCTGAGGCAACCGTGCCGAAGTTGACTGTCATTACCCGCAAGGCTTACGGCGGTGCGTATGTGGTCATGAACTCCAAGCACCTTGCTTCCGACTTCTCGGTCGCGTGGCCAACTGCTGAGGTTGCCGTGATGGGCGCAGAGGGTGCCGTCAACATCATCTACCGCCGCGACATCGCGCAGAGCCCAACGCCTGACGAACGCCGCCAGGTCTTGATGGACGATTACAAGGCGCGGTTTGCCAACCCGTACTCAGCTGCTGAACGAGGGTTTGTGGACGACGTGATTATTCCCCACGAGACCCGCCCACGCTTGATCACTGAACTTGAGGCGCTGATGACCAAGCGCGACCCAGGGCCGAAGCGCAAGCACGGCAACATTCCGCTCTGATCGGATCACTCTGATGAACGGTCGCCCCGAGCTCAAGATCATC
>JBAXCW010000194.1:0-3002 GCA_037141275.1 Actinomycetes bacterium | reverse complement strand
CTCCAGGAGGATCCAGCGGCGGTTCCGCTGCTGCGGTAGCGGCCGGCTTCGCTTCGGTGGCGCTCGGCAGCGATGGCGGCGGGTCAATCCGGATCCCTGCCGCGTGCTGCGGCCTGTTTGGAATCAAGACCCAGCGTGGTCGCGTTCCACTCGCACCAAAGCAGAACGCGTGGCATGGACTCTCTGTCTACGGGCCACTGGCAAGGACAGTCATGGACGCAGCGCTCTTTCTCGATGTCACAGGGGATAGGGCTGAGGGCGAAAGCCCGTTCGTTGATGCTGTTGGGTCAGACCCGGGCAAGCTGCGAATCGCGTTTTCAACCAAGACTCCACTCCCAGGACCAGTAGGTAAGGACCAGAAGGCTGCCCTAGCGCGGATCGTCGGTGTTCTTGAGGGACTAGGTCATTCGGCCTCGGGCGAGGACCCGAAGTGGGGGTCAGTCATTCCTGCCTTCATCCCTCGCTACCTAAGGGGGATTGGGGACGACGCCAAGGCGGTTGCCAACTTCGATGCGCTCGAGAGCCGAACAAAGGGAATGGCCAAGCTCGGGTCGCTGATCAGCGACAAGCGTCTCCAGGCAGCCCTCGATGCTGAGGGCAAAGTTGCCGCCAAGATCAACACGATCTTCGATTCTCACGACCTCTTGATCACCCCGGTCCTCGCGGCTCAGCCCCTTCCGGTAGGCAAGTACGCAGGCAAGGGGACAATCTGGACTTTCAACGGTGTTGCTCGGTTCACCCCGTTTTCGGCTCCGTTCAATCTGACTGGCCAGCCTGCGGTCAGCATTCCTGCTGGCTTTGACTCCGACGGACTGCCACTGTCGGTTCAGATTGTGGGACCCGCTAACTCTGAGGCACTGTTGATCGCCGTCGCAGCGCAGATCGAGGCCGCTGCGCCATGGGCCGACAGCCGCCCTCAGCTTCCAGCTTGAGCGACAACGAAACTCTGCTCGAGGTAGCACGGGAGGCCGCTCAAGCAGGAGCGGCCGCTGTTGTCGCCCGGATTGGCAACCACGGTCCGGTCCGAACAAAGAGTTCCGCCACTGACCCGGTGACCGAGGCCGACGAGGCGGGAGAGGCCGCGATCCGTGCGGTACTAGCCGCCCGTCGTCCCGACGACGGGATCGTGGGCGAAGAGGGCGATGACCATGTAGGGACCTCCAACTTGCGCTGGTTTGTTGACCCTCTAGATGGCACTGTCAACTTCTTGTATGGGATGCCGCAGTGGTGTGTGTCCGTTGCGGTGGCCGACGCTGATGGTCCCCTAGTTGGGGTTGTTCTTGACCCATCACGCGGAGAGGAGTTCGCAGCGGTCCGGGGAGAGGGGTTGCTCTTCAATGGAGCCCCGTTCGTCAGGGATGGCATCCACACGCCCGCGGGTGCTGATGATCCGCTGTTGGGCGTGATGATTGCGACTGGCCTCAACTACGACGAGGGTGTTAGAGGTCTCCAAGGCGAGGTACTCGCGCGGTTGAGCCCCAGAGTCAGGGACATCCGTCGCGGGGGCAGTGCGGCACTAGATCTCTGCTGGGCTGCGATCGGCCGCGTGGATGCCTACTTTGAGCATGGCGTCAGGGCCTGGGATATTGCTGCTGGCGCGTTGATCTGCCAGTGCGCAGGGCTAATCGTCGTGAGGCTCCCCGACGGGGAGGGGTGGCCTGCGGGTATTGCCGCTGGCGACTTGAGTGTTGTCACCGCAGTGGCTGATGCAGTTGGTGCCGGCAGCACGGCCTCTCCGTGGCCTGCTGCTTGGATTGACTGAGTTTCTAAGGCCCTCTCCGTTGGGATCGAAGTACGGCGAGTGGGAATCGAACCCACACGTCCTTGCGGACAGCGGATTTTGAATCCGCCGCGTCTACCGTTCCGCCACCGCCGCAGGTGATCCCAACGGAGAAGGTCTCAGGTCAGCCCAGTGCCGGGTCAGCGGCGCCGGGCTCCGGCAACGAGCCACCTGCCGGAACTTCCACCTCAACCTGCCATTCCTGACGGAACGCTCTCGTACAAGCGATAACGACGCCCACTTGGAGCAGAACGAGCAGCATTGTCATCAGACCAAGTACAGCAGGTGGAAGGCCAGCCGAACCCCATACAGCCTCTGGCTTGGCGTAGCCGGGGGCATTGCGGTCAGCCCAAGTTGGCACTGCGATGGCAACAAAGATTGCGAGCAGAATGGCGAGCGCTGCGCCGACGGCAAGCGGCCCGCGAGCCCAGCTCGAGACACGCCAGATCAGAATTGCGTAGATCAGGATGTACCCAAAGGACACCGCCAGCATGCCCTCGAGTACTGACCACCCGAAGGCAAGGATTGCGAGCATCAGGAGTATTGAGAGCCCAAAGAGAACGACAACGGCCATGCGCGCGCCGTTTGTCTCCGGCGTATCCCTGTTTGGGTGGGTTACCACCACTTCTGCTTCGGCTACTCCCATGGCAGTGACTTTACACCTGGTGCCAATGGCCTGGTTCCAGCGCAGGCAAAATGTTGCCCAAGGCGCGTGATCTTTCGCATCCGCTGCGCTAACCTCAATCCATGGTCCCACGCAACCTCAAGAAGATTTCTGCCGTGCTTGCCGTTGTCGCTCTGACGGCGTCACCGGCAATGGCTCTGGCCGATCCCGGCGGGGATCAGTACTGCGACCCTTTCGGTGGATGTGGAGTTGACCCCGGTGCGGGTATGGGCGGCGGTGGCGGAACTAAGGGAACTGGGCACGGCAACAAGAAGCCGGGCGGGTTGAGTCAGGCCGCGCTTAACTCGATCGCAGCAGCGATGCAGGCTCAGTCACTGACTGCGGCACAGCGGGCCGCGATGACCTCTGGGGCAGATGCGGCTGCGGTGGCCGCCTGGCGTAAGGCTTCAAAGCTTGCTCGCGCCGGTGTGGTTCTCGATGCAGCAGGCCTCTCAGCAGCACGCAGTTCGCTCCCCTCAAGCTAACACCGGCTACCATGCTGGGTCGCACTGGGGGACTAGTGTATCGGTAACACGGTGGTCTCCAAAACCGCAACGC
>JBAXCW010000193.1:0-3008 GCA_037141275.1 Actinomycetes bacterium | reverse complement strand
GGCCGTGACGGAGAGTGAGCCCGTTGCGCCTGCCGAACTAGCCACGGCGATGGACGTGGCTGCAACTAGTGCAGCTACGCAGAACTTGGTCACAAAGCGACTCATATATCTCACTCTCCCCAGAGTTATGTGCCGGCGGCACCTTCTGGTGCCGTTACGACTGGCGGAAAGTTAGCACCATTGTCCTCGGCGCGAGCCTCCACGCTGGAGTCAGAACTGACGCAGCCCCCCCTAGTCCCGCACGGCACAACAGCAAGCTCTCCCGCTAGCATGCGCGCCGTAGACCGTCCCTCGAAGCGTGGAGCCAAATACCGATGAGCATCGACATCTCAAACATTTCGTCCCTCTCGGTTGAACCCGGGACACTTCCCGACAAGATGGCCGCGTGGGTTGTCCGCGAGGACCGCTTCGGCGAGCCCATCGATGCGATCCAGCTTGAGGAGGTAGACGTCCCACAGCCCGGTGCGTTTGAGGTGATCGTCCGAGTGATGGCTGCCGGTGTCAACTTCAACAATGTTTGGGCCGCCCGAGGCGAGCCAATATCGGTCTTCCGCTACGGGGATCACCCTGAGACAGGCCATCACATCGGCGGCTCTGACGCCTCCGGCATCGTCTGGAAGGTTGGCGAAGGCGTCACACGCTGGAAGCCCGGCGACGAGGTCGTCGTCCATTGCAACCAGGCCTCCTACGAGGACCCTGAAGTACACGGACTTGACCCGCTCGCAGCGCCAAGCCAGAAGATTTGGGGATACGAGACAACATGGGGCTCCTTCGCTGAGTTCTGCAAGGTCCAGGCTCAGCAGCTCCTGCCGAAGCCCAAGGCACTCTCATGGGAAGAGGCCGCTTCGTACGGCTTGACTTACTTCACTGCCTACCGGATGCTGATCGACCAGGCTGAGATCCAGGCCGGCGACAAGGTTCTGATTTGGGGTGCTGCCGGAGGGCTAGGCGTGTTTGCGACGCAGCTCTGTGCTGCTGCCGGCGCCGACTGCGTTGGCGTTGTCTCGTCGCCTGAAAAGGGAGCACTGCTGGAAACTCTCGGCGCAACAGGTTGGATTGACCGCAATGAGTTCGCAGGAATGATGCGCAAGGGTGGTGAGACCCCTGAGGAGGAGAAGGCACGCTTCAAGGAGTCCCGCCGCTTCTGCAACCGCGTCGAAGAGCTTCTCGGCGGACCACCCGACGTGGTCTTTGAGCACGTGGGTCAGGCCACATTCCCTACCTCGGTTCTCTGCGTCAAGCCATTTGGCAAGGTCGTCATCTGCGGTGCCACGTCTGGGTACAACCTTGACTTCGATGTCCGATACCTGTGGATGCGCCAGAAGCAGATCATCGGTTCCCACTTCGCAAATGCTTGGGAGGCGACTCGCGCCAACGAGCTGATCGAAAGTGCGAAGGTCCGCCCTGTACTGTGGAAGACCATGGGATTCGATCAAGTAGCAGAGGCACACCAGCTGCTCAGCGACAACAAGCACCTAGGCAAGATCTCGATCCTCGTCGGCGCAGCCGCTGAGGGCGAAGGTAAGACCGCCGAAGGCCCAGGAGCAATCCGGGCAGAGGTTGGTGCCTGATGGCCGGCAAGGGCGGAACAGTTCAGATCCCTTGGTACGCCACTGGGCTCAGGGGCGACGCGCTGCAAGCAGCACTGGCCAAGATCGCCCCATCGGCGCTCAACTACGGAGCTACCACGTACACCGTCACTCGCCAGCGCGATGACCGCTACAAGTTCCTCCTGACCGCCGACTTCCCAGCTTACGAAGGCTTCGCCGAGTGGTGGGAAGGCCCTGAGTTCAGGAACTTCCGGATTCACAACGCAGGCCTCTTTCAGCTCGGAGTGCTCTACAGCTGGGCTGACAAGATCGTTACAGGCAGTGCGTCGTACGCCGAAACTGCCTGATCAGCTAACTCTCTAGGTTCGTTCAAGCGGGGCCATGGTGAGGCCCGCGGCTTGGAGCTGCTCTGAGTAGTGCTCAGCTATCTCAAGCTGTCCGGTCCAGACAATGGCGCGGCCTGCCCCATGGATTTCATCCGCGATCCGGAAGCCATCTCCGACGGTCACACTAGGCAGGTAGCGGGCAAGGACATTGGCAACATGGTCAAAGGTGTTGTGCTCGTCATTGAGGACGATGACATTCCAGTTACCTCCAACCCCCGTGCCCGGTCCACTGGTGCGCTCCTGTTCGGCGGTCTTGCCCATCAGGCTTCCCCCGCCTCACGCTCAGCCCGCTTGGCCCAATAGCGAGCCAACCCTGCATGAAGTTGATCTGGCGGGGACGCTTGGAAGTAAGCCTCGGCGATCTCACCACCGACATCACGGGCCAACCGCTCACGGACTGCCGTTGCGAACTCACCGGCGTCGAGATCACGGGCAAGGGCTGCGTGGTCATCAAGGCAGCGCCTGACAGCCTCTAGCTGAGCGGCTGGGTCATCTACCCGACCCCAGTGGGTAAGGCCGAGCGAGTCAGGCGCCCACCGCTCGATCAGGTCAATCGATTCGTGCCAAACCTCAACATTGATGTCCGGTGGTGGAGTCGGGGCGATAACTGCTCCCGCTGGAGGAATCCTCACACCCGCAACATCGCCGACAAATGCAGTGCCTGAATCAAGGTGGAGATAGGAAACATGGTGCTGCGCGTGACCTGGCGTGTACGCCACTTCGATTCCCCCTTCGAGGGCAATTGTCTCCCCTCCGGTGAGGATGCGCACTGATTCTTCTGGGACTGGGACGATCTCACCCCAGAGAACCTCCATCTGCTCCTGGTAGAGCATTGAGGCGCTGTTGATCAGTTTCGACGGATCGACCATGTGCCTAGCCCCGCGCTCATGGACATAGACCTCAACGCCCGGCCAGCGGCGCACAAGTTCCCCTGTGGCACCCGCGTGATCCAGATGGATATGGGTCAAAAGGATCGCTTTCGGCACCCGGCCCCCAAGAGCCTCCACGAGCGTGTCGGCGCAGGTTGTGGGCCCAGGATCGATGATCAGATCGCCAACGCGCCAAGTGCAGA
>JBAXCW010000192.1:0-3015 GCA_037141275.1 Actinomycetes bacterium | reverse complement strand
ATGAAGGGTGATGCTGGATTGTTGGATTTCTCCGACCTAGCGCTGCTCAGTCTGAGGATCTTGCGGGAGCGCCGCGACAGCGCAGCTGAGGGAGGTAAGTCGGGAGATTGGAGACCAGCCGGCGCAAGATTCCAGCGGGTGTTCCTTGATGAGGCGCAGGACATCAATCGGATTCAGTCGGAGTTGATTGAGCTGATCTCGCCGGACGGGAAGTACTACTCCGTCGGCGATGTGGCCCAGTCGATCTATCGCTTCCGACACGCAGAGGTGGAGATCTTCGAGGAGCGGGCAAACCGCCTTGGTGACCTTCAACGCCGGTTTGAGCTGACCACGAACTTCCGTTCGCGGTCCCCAATCCTTGAGACCAACAACCACATCTTTGGCGCTCAGAACCTTGAGGGTCTCCTGACCCTGACTGCAGGAGAGGCAAATGTCCGGGAGGACAACCGTGTTGAGCTGATTCTTGAGGATCGGGATGTCATCAAGGAAGCCTTGGCTGACGAGCACGACCCGCCGGTCTGGCTTGACTCCATTGTTGGGAACGGTTGGCGGGATGCGGAAGCTGCCGCAGTAGCGCGGCGGATTAAGGACCTGCTGGACGATCAGGCGGCGGGGTACGCAGCTTCCGATGTCACGGTACTCGCGCGGGCTGTCAGTGGGCTTAAACCATTCGCTGAGGCTCTCCGCTCTTTCGGGATCCCGGCAACAATAGAGGGAGCCGGGGGCTTGTGGATTCGCCCCGAGGTATCAGACCTAGTTGCGCTCCTTGCCTCAACTGGAAACGCGTGCCATGAGGAGCGGTTCTTCCACATGCTCTACTCGCCCATCTGCGGACTGTCGGTTGACGCCCTTGTGCTCGTCGCTGGGGAGGCCCGTCGCAACAAGGTTCCCCTGCTGGAAGCGCTTGGGACAGTCGGACTGTCAGACGAGGACGCGGCGATCCGTGACCGCTTTGTCCCCTGGTTCGCTCAGCAGCGCGCGCTTGCGGGACGTCGCTCCCTTTCAGACGCCATCGAGGCCGCCCTCGTTGAGACGGGCTACGACCTCTACCTCCTAGGGCTCCCGGCCGGCGACAGACGCTTTGCCAATGTGCGCAGAATGCAGGGCTTGGCAGCTGCCTGGGAGGCGGAACATGGGGCTGATCCAGCTGCCTTCGCACGCGAGGCTGACCTCCGGCTTGCGGGAGCCGACAACAAGCGCGACGGGGAAGCGGTGGTGGAACAGTCCGGTGGATCGGAGGGAGCAGTGCGCCTCATGACCATCCATCAAGCAAAGGGCCTGCAGTTCCCACTGACCGTCCTTGTTGATCTTGGCCGCGGCGCGAATAATGACTCGACGGTGCTGTCGGTCAGCGCAGACGGAAGCAATCTCCTGTTCAGGTGGAGGGAGATGATCGGCGCAAAGGCCGTCGCGACCTTCGCCGATCAGGAATTCGTTGACCAGGAGAAGGCATCTGATGTGGCTGAGGAGATGAGGATCATGTACGTCGGGTTCACTCGCCCCCAGCGCCGGTTGATTCTCTCCGGAACCTTCAGCAAGGGCCCAGCGGATGCCCCCAAGCCACAAGGGGCGGGAGGGAGCAACACAAACTTGAGTCGGATGATTGACGCTGAGTTGATTCGCGGCCTGGCAGCTCATTGCGCTGGTGCGGGAGCTGAAGGAGAACCGGGTACCTGGATTGAGACCTATGTCACTGGCGCCACGATGGATGTCACAGTTGACTCAGGCCAGGGCCTTGAGGCGATGCTCAAGGCGATCCCCAAGGAGTCATCAACGAGCTTGGAGCCAGACCTGCACCCGGTTGAAGGCGCGCTCAACCCAAAGGCGGTCCCACTTACGCCCTCCTCTCTTTCGTACAGCGGACTTCAGACCGCTGGAAAGTGCGCATTCCGCTGGTACGCGGAGAACATCATTGAGCTGAGCCCAGTTGGTGAGGCCCGATCATCTGGGGCTCCGACAGAGAGTGGACTGAGACCAAATGAGCGTGGAGTCATCCTGCACGGACTGCTTGAGAACGCCCCTCTCGATGGCCCGCTCCCGACGGCTGCGGACGCGAAGGCCGAGGCCGACATCGCTGATATTTCAATCACTGCCGAGGAAGCGAGTCATGTCAGTGGCCTCGCCGCGGGGATCATCGGATCCCAGACTTGGGCGAAGCTGCGTGAGATCAGCAAGGACGGAGGCAGGGTTTCGCGGGAGGAGGGATTCGTGGTCAAGCTTGACTGCGGAGAGGACACCATTCCACTGAGAGGAATCTTCGATGTCTTTGCGACAAGTCCCGGGGGTGATCCAATTGTGGTCGACTGGAAGACCAGCGCCGGTGCCGCCGACGCTGAGGACCTTGAAGCGCTGGTTGCGCGGGACTACGCAATCCAGCGTCAGGCATATGGCCTCGCAGCGTTGAGTGCTGCGTCTGTTAGCGCCTCCGGCGGCGGTGTTGAGGTCATTCACCTCTATGCGGAACGTCCCGATGAGCCAGTGTCGGTCAGGTTCACATCGGCCGACCTGCCCTCGCTTGCCAGCCGTCTGGGTGAGCGCGCTGCTCCACTGCTTGCGGGCAACGTCCCTGTCAGTGAAAAGCCTTGGATTGGCGTCTGCGGTGGGTGCCCGGCGCGTGGCCGGCTTTGCTCATGGGACCTTGAGGCGACCGATCGCCTCGTCGCGCCCGACTGATTGCCCTAGGCCTGCTCAATCGCGAGTAGCAGCAGCTTGCGCTCCCGGCCTCCACCGAATCCCCCTAGGCCATTTACGGCAACTACCCGATGGCAAGGAACAATGATTGGAATCGGGTTGCCACCCAAGGCGTTGCCGGCGGCCCGGTAGCCAGAGGGTGCGCCTGCTGCTCGAGCGATCTCCCCATAAGTCATTGTCTGGCCTGAGGGAATCCTGCTGGTGGCAAGTAGGACACGGCCGCTGAAGCTGTCTTTTGCTCGCGGGTCAGGGGAGAGGGGAACATCAAACTCAATCCGCCTCCCTCCGAACCAATCGCCCAGCTGTTGCCCCGCAGCGGTGACG
>JBAXCW010000191.1:0-3052 GCA_037141275.1 Actinomycetes bacterium | reverse complement strand
GTTGGATCGTTTCTGAAAGCCAAGCGACTCCTTGACTCAGGCGAAATTGGGAACGTCACGATGGTCAAAGGCGAGGCATACGGACCGGTTGTACTTAAAGCGAAGGGCAGCACATGGCGCAGCAAGAAGGAGGAAGGCGGAGGAGCCCTTTACGACTATGCGGCCCACCCGATAAACCTCATCAACTGGTACCTCGGCTCCCCCAGTCGAGTCGGAGGCAGCATCCTCAAGCCGATCTTCTCCAAGGAAACCGACGATGAGGTCCTCACCACCATGTTCTTCGAGTCCGGCCAGACCGCGCAGCTTTCCGTCAACTGGTCAGACGAGTCCCAGCGGAAGATGGCAACAACAATCACCATCTGGGGAACCGGCGGGTGGATTCAAGCTGACCGCCAAGAGTGCCGCGTCTACCTTCGCGGAACCGAGCCGATCCCGGCCGGGTATGAGGCAGGCTGGAATGTTCGCAATACGACTGAACTGACCGAACCAGTCTGGTTCTACCTGCGCGGCGAGGAATACAGCGCCCAGATCGACCACTTCGTGAAACGGGCCTTAGCTAACGATGCAGACGGCGAAAACAACTTCCGCAGCGCGAACGAGACGGACAAGGTTCTGGCGATGATCGTCGCCGACGCAAACCAAGAACCAGTTGTGCTGTCACCCCAAGCCACCCCGAGCGCCTCGGCCCCGCCGAAGCGAAGGTGGTTCCGAAGGCGATGATGGACCGACTCCTCTTTGGTGACAACCAGTTCTTCGGCGTTAACCACATGTCAGAGGAGAAGGCGCGTGCGCAAGCAATGCGTTTCCAAGACCTTGACGCCGTCATCTCCGTGCTCGACACCGCTTACGACAACGGAATCAAGAGCTTCATGTGCACTACCCACGATCGCATTGAGCTTGTCTGTAACCACATGCGCGCCAACCCAGAACGCTACGCGGACTTTGCCTTCTACCCGTGCATGCCGTACGCGCACAAGTACGCGAACGCCGTGACTGAAGAAGGCATGCTTGGGGCGGTCCGCAAGTTCCTCCCGGATGAGGGATTCCTCAACGCCGCGGTCCGTGGCGGCTCGTCAATGGCCCGAAAGGACATTGAGGGTCTCGTCACCCTGCTTGTGGACGCGGAGCTGAAGATGTTTGAGGGTCTGAACACTCCCGTCGTGTTCCTTCAGAACGTAGTTGTTGACCTGCTGCTCGGGCTTGGCTTCAAGGATGCATTCAGGATTTTCGCGGACCATGTACGGGACCGTTATCAGGCAGACCCTGGCTTCATCACAATGAACATGCCTGCTCTTCTTGACGAGCTGGACAAGCAGGGCGTTGAGAATCCGATCGTCTGCTCAAACATCAACAAGGTCGGCTTCCGGATGTCCGGTGGGTTTGAGGCTTATGAGAAGGCCCTTAAGGAACGCGAGTTCCGGGCGGTTGCAATGTCAGTCTTCGCATCGGGTGCAATTCCACCTCGGGAGGCAATCGAATGGGTCTGCCAACAGCCAAATATTGAGTCAATTGTCTTTGGCGCGTCAAGCGAAGGGAACATTCGAGGCACCAAGGCTCTTGTAGACGAGTTTTGGTCGTCTGGCAGCTGACGCTGAGATGAAGCCGAAGATTTGGATTGACGCGGATAACCCTCCGCAGGCCCAGTATCTGGCCCCGTTAGTTGGAATCTTCCGCGATCGGGGCTGTGAAGTTCTACTGACAGCGCGAGATCATGATCCGACCTTGGCAGTACTTGAGGCACGCGGCGAGAAGCCATTGGTGCTCGGTCGGATGCTCGGGACATCAACAACAGCGAAGGTCGTCGGGAACCTCGGCAGGATCAGCTATCTCTCACGCGCTGTCCTGAAGCACTTTGGTGGGCGTCCCGATGCCCTGGTCGTTGGGCAGGCCCGGGGCGCAATCCTCACAGCAGGACTGATGCGCGTCCCCGCCTTCGTGATCCTCGATTACGAAGCCGTTGAAATCGGCTCAATGAAGTGGACGGGAGCCACGATCCTGCACCCGGAAGTCGTCCCGGCTGAGAATTTCATTGGCTGGGGATTCCTAAAAGCACGACTCAAGTCATTCCCCGGGTTGAAGGAAGACCTGACCTTCGCTGGGCTAGAGCTTGAGAACGAACCTGCCGCAGTCCTGCCAGCACCGCATGATCCAAGCCTGAAATCCGTACTGATCAGGCCTCCGTCCCAGACTTGTTATTACCGGAGCGAAACAACCGTTGACCTGCTTGCCGAAGTACTTGACGACCTGGCGAAGCGGACTGATACGCAAGTCGTGTTCTCCCCCAGAGAACCTGAGCAGCTGGAACTTCTCGAAGGCCGAGAATGGACAGTGCAGCCAGTCGTGCTTCCGCGCCCACTGCCACTCGTTGGCCTCCTCAAAGCCGTCGACTGGGTTGTTACAGGTGGTGGCACGATGGTGCGAGAAGCAGCTTGGCTAGGGGTGCCAGGAGTGAGCATCTTCACTGGTTCTCCTCCGGCAGCAGACGTGTGGCTTGAAGACCGTGGATCAATTCGGCGAGTTCTGAACCCTGCATCCGCCGCTTCAATCAACTGGGGTGACCCAGCCGGAATGGCGGAGGTCCCCCGCCACCCTGAAGCCGTCGACTCAATCGTGGACACAGTGCTTTCAAGCTTCACGAAGTCGGCCTAGAGCTTCCCCTGATGAGTAACCCCGCGGTTATTGCAGCACTCGCAACAAGGGACCGGATGCGTGACTCCGACCTGAAGGGATGGGATCCCTACGACACGCTCACCTCGCCGCTCTTCAAGCTTCCACTCTTCCGATCAAGTTGGCTGCTTCGTTTCGGCATCCAACAGGTCGTCCTGCGTGCTCCCATCAACCTTCGGCCGCTACTCCGGACACCGAAGCAGAGGAACGCAGTAACCGTCGGCCTCTACATCCAGGGCCTCTCTGACCTTACTGACGCCGGACTGCTGGATCGCAGTGAGGCTGCCGCTGAAGTGAGCCGCTGGATCGCAAACCTGAAGGAGACCAGGTCCCCTGGTTGGAGTGGGTCATGTTGGGGCTACCCATTCCCATGGGAGGGGCGCCC
>JBAXCW010000190.1:0-3066 GCA_037141275.1 Actinomycetes bacterium | reverse complement strand
ACCTCGCCTGGACCAGGTTGAGTGGCACTACTCGAACGGTCGCTCTTGCAGCGATTGTGTTGGTTGCTCTCCGAATGCATGTCGCGTCGGTCAAGCGATCACTGCTAATCGCGCAGGCTCCCGATGACCCCGATGACATTGCTGAAGCTTGGACACGGGAACTCTCCCGGATGATTCTCTCGATGCGACGGATTGCCGTAAGCGTGACGGTATTCGCGGGAGCCGCGATCTACGCCATTGTCAAGTACACCAACCTCACTACGCCAAAGCTGATCGCCGCAATCGGCGGAGTGCTGCTCATCTGGCTCTTCGCGCTGGCGAGGGCTTTCCTCGAGCTGATTATGCGACGGCAGGGGATTAACCGGCACTACGCGGAGATTGTTCTTAGTAAGTGGAACAGGAGAAGGCGAATGTCCCTCGAGGCTGGTTCCCAACCGCGAGTCGACCGGCGATACCGTGAGTTTCTTGACTGGGCAGAGGCCATCGGTTGGATGACTCATCATCCTTTCCTCCCAAAGGCGGAGGAGGAAGCAACTGATCTTGAACGCATTCGAGTTGAGACCACTCCCTTCGCTATGGAGTTCCGAGGAGCGCGGACACGCTCAAAGCGTGAGTTCTACTCAGAGGCAATGCGAAGCAAACTGTTCAGTCAGGGATGGGCCACATTGATATCGAACACTGTGGAGGCGGATGTTGCGGAGCAGATCAGTCGCTTCGGCGGCGGGGCGCAGATCGGAATCTTTGCTGACACAGGATCAGCCTCGAACGGACCTAGGAGGTTGTTTGTTCAGTTGCTGCGCGACGGCAAGGGCCGCTCCATCGAAGAGGTTCCTCAGTGCGCAGCGCTTTTCTCGATGATCGGGAAGAAGAACGTTGATGAGTGGGTTGATGATTGCCCTGACATTCCGCCCGCCATCAGCTCCTTCGAGAATGTGGACCAGCTTGTGGCTGATGCCAATCGAGCCGCCGTATGGATCCACTCGTGGATTGGTCGTCGCGAGACCGTCACAGGTGGAGTTGCTGTCGGCCCCAACCTAATCCTGACTTGCCGTCATCCGCTCGGCCGTCCTGACCGGATTGAGGTACGCACGTACTCGGGCGAGGTCTTCGACGGAGAGCTGTTTAGGATCTGCGAGGGGGCTGACCTCGCGCTCATCAGAGCTGATGGGCTCGACTCTATCCCAGCAGAGATTCGTGCACCTGGAGTCGCACCGCAGGCGCAGGGTGATGGGGGTGAGGGTGAGGTTGCCGGAGGCAGCCAGAAGCTGCTTCTGGGGCTTGGGAGAAGCCTCACTAGTGAAGTGATTGTTGGGCCCGTGATGGGCGAGGTTGTGGCCACGGGGAGGACCATCAACGTCGGAGATCTCTTCGCGCGCGACACGCGTCCGACCCCGGTGGCGGAAGTGCGCTTTGAAAGTGAGGCCGGTTTGCCCGGAATGCCAGTGTTTGATTCGGCTGGCGCTATCGCGGGGATCCAGACTGACGCGTCTCTGGTCAAGCAGTGGGACTCCACAGGATCGTTTCTTCGGCTCGTTGTCCCCGGTGATATTGCTCATGGGTTCCTAGCTGATCCAGCATGCCCAATTGACAATGGGCTCCTCTTCAACAGGAAGCCAGTCGGCGAGAATGAGAATTCAGGAACGCCCGTGGGAGAATTCCTAGGGAAACTGATTCACGTCCCACCGGTTCTCCGATATATGCGCCCTGAGCATTACACGGCAGGGGAGGCAGCTCAGAGCAGTATCGCTGAGCTATGGCCGAAGACAATCGATTGGCCGGTTGAGGTTGACTCTCTCGCAAGTGGGGAAATCGGCTTCGGAAAGAACCTCCGTGTCGTCATCCACCGGGTCGAGCTCACGAATCCCCTCGTCTGGTCGGATCTAGCACTCATTGCTGAGCCTCAATACGCTGAAGTTAAGCCCGTCAGCTCGGACACGGACGACCCGTCCGCCTCACAGAGTCTGATGGGTTGATGTCAGGGTCGCCAGCGGATCTTTCAGACCCCTTCAAGAGAGTTGGGATCTCAGTCGCGGAATTGATTCTCTTTTCTGTCACGTTGGGGATCGGATGGCTCGTCTGGTCAGTGGTTGCCGCTCGTAATTCCCAGACTCCGACTATGAGCAGGGTTGGCGTTCGAGTGATCAACCTTGGCACTCACCAACCCGCATCGCTAGGGACAATGGCGATTAGGGAGCTAGGCATCAGGTCCCTTCTTACCATCCCGGCCCTATTCATCACCTTCGCCGTTAGCGACGAGCTGTTCTCCTGGTGGACAGTCTTCCTTGTCTTTGCGTTCTGGTATCTGGGTGGAGTATCAATCTTCTTCACCAAGAGCAGGCAGGCGCTGTGGGACATTCTTGCCAATACAACGGTGGTAGATACCACCGACGGACCGGGGGTAAGGGAGACTCAGTCAGCGCGTGCGGGTACAAGCGATGGGCCCCGTACTGGCAGGGCTGTAGACAGGGCGGCATGGTGATTCGCGCCTCTATGGTCAGGCTCGGAGGCCCGGTGATGATAGCTATCTTGGTGGCAGGACTTTCCGGATCGGCATCAGGCGCTACAACCGCTTCAACTGTCTATAGAAGCGCGTCGCCGAGTGTCGTGATCGTTGGGACGAAGGTTGCCTTCGGAAGCGGCTTTGCCTTCGGTCGGCCGGGCTACTTTCTGACCAACGCCCATGTTGTCGGGGATGCGTCGGAGGTGCTGATCAAGACGACGGACGGAAAGACCGTCCGCGCAACGGTCCTGAAGGTGAACCGGACCAGGGATGTTGCGCTGCTCCACGCGAGTGCGCTAAGCAGCCTGACCCTCCTCAGGCCTCCAACCTCCCCACCAGAGACCGGCGACGACGCATACGCGATCGGCTCTCCTGAGGGCCAGGAGTCCACACTTACGCAGGGGATCGTCAGCAAAGCGGAACGCAACTTTAATGACCAGCTCTGGATTCAGACTGATGTGGCGATCAACCACGGCAATAGTGGCGGCCCTCTCCTCAATGACAAGGGGCAGGTGATTGGGATTAATACCCAAGTGATCCTTGACGTCAACAGCCCAGGACAGAGA
>JBAXCW010000189.1:0-3067 GCA_037141275.1 Actinomycetes bacterium | reverse complement strand
CGCTCCTCCTCAGCCGCCCCTTCGGCCAGAGCTGAGCGCAGCGCGTCAAGGTCGTCAACCGTGTCGACCGAAAGTGTTTGCCAGCCGTAAGCGTCAAATCGCTTGATGACGTCTTCCCCATCGAAACTCATCGAAGTCGGTCCGTCGAGCGAAATGGAGTTGTCGTCCCAGCAGTAGACAAGTCGGCCTAGGCCAAGGTGGCCGGCAAGGGACGCTGCCTCCGCTGCGATCCCTTCCATTAGGTCGCCGTCGGAGACAATCCCCCAAGTCTTGTGGTCCTGAACTTCAGATCCAAACCGGCCGCGCAGCCAGCGCTCGGCAACTGCCATACCAACGCCGTTTGCGAACCCCTGACCAAGTGGCCCGGTCGTCGTCTCAACGCCAGGAGTTGGGTGTGCTGGATCAAACTCAGGATGCCCTGGGGTACGCGAGCCCCACTGCCGGAAGTTCTCCAACTCAGACAGAGGTAGGTCGTAGCCAGAGAGATGAAGGGCTGAGTAGAGCAGCATTGAGCCGTGGCCCGGTGAGAGAACGAACCGGTCGCGGTCAGCCCAGTCCGGTGCTGACGGGTCGTGCTTCATCACGTCGGCAAAGAGGACAAACGCCAATGGGGCAAGTGCCATTGGGAGGCCTGGGTGCCCGCTGTTTGCGCGCTCTACCGCGTCGGCGGAGAGCACGCGGGCAGTGTCCACGCTGAGGCGGTCCAGGGCTGGGTCGATGCTGGTGATTTTGTCTGCCATCAAGTGCTGTGGGACTGACCGCGTGGGGCGCGATCACTCCGTTGTTGCGTACTCTCGCCGCAACCCCGGACGCCGCGCCTAGCGGTCCAATATCGGAGACACACCGCCAGACGCAGTGCCTGGCGGTGGTGGCCCGAAAGCCGAAGCTCAGTCGTTGTCGCCGCTGCCAATCTTCGGCGTCTGATCCCCGCTGGCGAGGCCAGTGGTGGCACGCTGCTGATAGGCAAGGCGTGCCTTGTCATCAACGTCAACGAGGACCTTGTCCGCTTTGAAGAAGCGGTTGGTGGCCTCAGCTGCGCTACGCGGCATCAGTGCTGTTATACGGACGAGCGCATTGTTGCTGCGCGGCACGTAGACATCAAAGCGTGGTGACTTAAGCGCGTCGATGATCTCGTTAGCAACATCCTGCGCGTCCACGTTCTTGACGAAGCGAGCAGATCCAAGACCGGCTGCAAGCTCGGTGTTGACGATCACTGGCATCACACATGACACCTCTACGCCAGTGCCGCGAAGCTCTCCACGGATGGACTCGGAAAGCCCGACGACGGCGTGCTTGGTAGCGCAGTAGGTCGCAGCACCAGGAAAGCCGCTCTTGCCTGCCATTGAGGCAACGTTGACGAGGTGGCCGCTGCCGCGGCGACGGAAACGGCGCCCGGCGATCTGCGAACCAAGGAGAACGCCCCAGAGGTTGATCTCGATCTGACGGCGGGAGAGAACGAGGTCTTCGTCAAAGAAGTCACCCAGAAGCATGATCCCGGCGTTGTTGATCAGAACATCGATCGGACCGAGCTTGGCTTCAGTGGCGTCAATGAACGCCTCAAACGACGCCTTGTCTGTGACATCAAGTGGAAGGCCAATAGCGCCTCCACCGATTTCAACTGCTGTCTGTTCAGCTGCTGAGTGGTCAACGTCGCCAATTGAGACCTTGGCGCCTTCACGGACCAGCGTTGTTGCGGTTGCGCGGCCGATGCCACGGGCTCCACCGGTAATTGCGATTACTTGACCTACTAGTGAGCGGGGCTGTTTTGCCATTGGTCTATTTCCTCCTGGAGGGTTGTACAGACGGCTTATGGGATCAAACTACTCCGGAAGCGGCTCGGATGTAGGGCGGTCGCGAACTCTTGCCTCGCGACACAGTGTCGCTACCTGCGGTCCCGCCCGCTGCCGTGCGTAGGATCATCAGCCCATGTCGCACTTCACCCACCAAGGTCAGCGGATTGCCTACACCGAGCACGGCTCTGGCAAGAAGGCCTGCGTGCTGCTCCCAGGCCTCCTGACAAGCCAGCGGATGCACGAAGGTCTTGCCAGATCCCTTGCGGACGAGGGCGCCTATGTGATCACGATGGACCCCCTTGGGCACGGCGAGTCCGACAAGCCCGTGGAGATGTGGCACTACTCGATGCGTGCCTATGCGCAGGAGGTCATTGGGCTACTTGACCACCTTGAGATCGAATCAGCCGTCGTCGGTGGAGCCTCGCTTGGTGCCAACACGACCCTTGAGGTAGCCAGCGCGGCACCCCAACGGCTGAAGGGGATGATCCTTGAGATGCCGGTTCTGGAATCCGCGCTACTCGGTTGCGCCATGGCCTTCACCCCATTGATGTGCGCTCAGACATTTGCGGCACCGCTGATGCGCGCGAGCGGACGCATCGCTGGCCTTGTGCCACGACGGTTCGTGCCGCTCGTCGGCGAGATCGCGCTCGACTGGATTGAGCAGGACCCCACGCCCGGGTCCGCCGTACTCCAAGGACTCTTCTTCGGCCGTGTCGCCCCGCCGCGTGAGGAGCGTCGCACTTTCGAGCAGCCGTCGCTGATCATCGGCCATCCCCGCGACCCGGTGCACCCATTCTCAGACGCTGGTCTGCTCTCACGCGAGTTGAAGAACTCGCAACTACTGCGGGCCAACTCCGTTCTGGAGCTCCGCTCCCGTCCGGAACGCCTGACCGGCGAGATCAAGCAGTTCGTCGATCAGTGCTGGGCTCCGCGTAGGCGTGCTGCCAAGCCTCGCGCAGTCACCGCCGCCTAACCGGCAGCGCACGAAGCTCAGGCCTGCTTGTCCCAGCCACCGCGCTCGCCGCGGTAAAGCCCCTCACCTGTGAAGACCATCCGTACCGTTGCGAGCACGATCTTGAGGTCTAGCCCGAGCGACTGACGGTCGATGTACCAAAGGTCAAGTTCAATCCGTTCGCTCCATGGGAGCGAGGCGCGGCCCTGGACTTGCGCCCAACCGGTCACTCCGGGTCGCACGCTTAGACGGCCACGCTGCCGCTCGTCATAGTCGGCTACCTGTTCAAGCAAAGTTGGCCGTGGGCCAACCAGTGACATTT
>JBAXCW010000188.1:0-3083 GCA_037141275.1 Actinomycetes bacterium | reverse complement strand
ATCACAATCGCGGCGCCAAGCAAGCCGAATGCAGCGCCTGAGGCACCAACGACAGGAACTTGAGGCTGCAGCACAAGCGCACCCATCGACCCGCAGAGCAGGCTGACCACATACAGGGTCAGGAATCTTGCTTTACCCAGCGCCGGCTCTAATTGGGAGCCCAGTATCCAGATGAAGATCATGTTCATCAACAGGTGAAAGAACCCGGCGTGAAGGAACCCACTGCTCACCAGTCGCCAGTACTCACCACCATCAGAAACAGCTGGTCCGTAGAGCTGTCCGTTCAGCATGACTTGGCCTTGCCCACCTGACGCAAACCCGCCTCCGGCCAAGGACGCGATGATGAACACCATCACATTCAGGGCGATCAGCGTCACGGTCACCATTGGGAGGTCGCTCTGAACCGCAAGATTGCTGACGCGTGTCTTCTCGCGCGAGCAGTTAGGGCAGCGCATCCCAACGGGAGTGGGCGTCATGCAATCGGGACAGATGGGGTTCCCACAGGCTGAGCAGGAAACGCGTGTTTCACGACCTGGATGGAATGTGCACTCAGCCATTGGGGATGGACGGTAGCGGCCGGCGGCTGTCAGGCCGACGCAGACCGTGACGGCTTACGCCGCGCCGGTTTGGTGGTGGTGACTCGCTCGCGCCACCGCTCAGGATCAATCTGCCCGGCTACAAGCCTTGCGAGCATCCGCGTTTCAGGAGCGCGGGCCCCATCCTGTGTGAGCTTGGCGGCCAGCAGCGGCACAGTGTCAAGTGACTCGATCGCCTGACCAATTGAGGACTCAATCTCGCTCACGGCAAGGCCCTTTGAAAGCATCTCCCCCGCCCGGCGGTTGCGGCTTCCCTCCGCGAGGACCGTTGCGACCAGATCCCCTGCCCCAGCAAGCCCAGCGAAAGTCTCCAGCCGGGCTCCCCGCTCACCAGCCCAGGCAACAATCTCTGCCCACACGCGACCAGCCGCCGCTCCAGCAGCATTTGGACCGCCGTTCAGTGCGGCCGCTGCCGCAAGCGCAGCAACATTCTTGGCGCAGCCAGCCATCTCAACGCCCATCACGTCAGATGTCGTCTCGACATATGTCCGGGCCTCTCGCAGCGGAGCAGCAAGGCGCTCAAGCAACACTCGGTCCTCTGACGCGAGCACAAACGCAGCACCCTTTTCCAGCGCGCCCGCTGCATGAGCCGGGCCACCAATAGAGGCAACTGAGTGCCCAGCGGCGCGCTTCGCCACATATTCAGCTGGAAGATCACCAAGATGAGGAACCAAGCCCTTGCTCAGCAGAACAATCCCGGTTGACTGAGGCATGCGGGGAGCGTGCGCAGCGAGAGCCGCTGGCAACGCCCGCGACGGCACCGCAAAGCAAACAAGGTCACAAGCACTCGCATCTAGGTCCGCGGCCCTTACAGCCCGGACCCGGTCTGGGAGCACCACGCCGGGGAGGTAGGGCTCGTTCTCCTTCAGTCTGTTGAGCGTTTGCACTTGGTCGGCGTTGCGACAGGCAAGGAGAACCTCGACATTGGCCCGAGCCAGCAACACTGCAAGGGCCGTGCCGGCTGACCCCGCCCCCACAATCGCCACGCGTCGTAGCGGGGCAACGCCGCCGAGGAGCTCCCATTGGAGGCAGATCGGCGACCAAATCCTGTCCGTCACAGAGAGCGCAAGGTTTGGTGTGAGGTCCTCCCGCTCGACCTTGGGAAACCTAAGTGCCCTGCCGATTGTGATCCGCACCTTGTGCGGGCGGACTCGGAACCCCTTCCGGATCTTCTCAGTACCCATGACCGCAACGGGGACAACCGGCGCCCCTGAAATCAGTGAAAGCCTCGCCGCTCCTGTCTTAGCCTTACCGAGTGGCCCAGGCCGCACTCGCGTACCTTCCGGGAAGATCAGGACACAGTCACCCCGGGCGAGGATCATCTCGGCCGTGGCCAACATCTCAGCGTCACCACGGTCCCGATTGACCGGGAACGCACCAAGCCTGGAGATCAGCCAACCGCCAACCCTGTGTGAGAAAAGCTCCTTTTTAGCCACGTAGTAAATCGGGCGACGGAGGCAACAGCCGATCACAAACGGGTCGAGGAAAGACCTGTGGTTGGCCGTCACGATTACTGGCCCGGACTTGGGTATATGCGCCATCCCTTTTCGGGAGGTCCGGAAGTAGATCAGGAAGAAAGGCTGGAGAATCGACCTCGCAAGCCAGTAAAGGGCGGTGTTTACGCCCTTCTCGCGTGCATAGGTGTGAAGTGCGTCACGATCCACCTCAAAGGAGCCTACCGGCGCCCCGGGCGGCCAAAGAAACCCGCATCGCCCAAGGGACTCAGCGCCCTCTTGAGCGGTGTATCGTCGCAATCGATGACCCTTTCTAAGCGGACAACCAACGGAGCCATAGCCGGCGGCATCGCGTCGCTCGTCTGGGCGGTCACAGAGCCACTAGACAAGCCGGTCTTCAACTGCGAATACAGTGATGTTGAGCTGCTCGGAAAGGCCGTGACTCGCGGGCGGCTCTGGCCCATCGCTGGCCTAGTCCAGCACCTACTCAACGGTGCGCTGTTTGGCGCTGTCTACGCAAATGTTGCTCCCAAGACCCCCGTCCCAGCCCCGCTCCGCGGCCTTGCGGCCGGAATGACCGAGCACCTCGCGTCATGGCCAGCCGTCGGCCTTGCTGACCGTTTCCACCCCGCCCGCGATGAACTCGTCAAGTTGAGCGGTAACCGCAACGCCTTTGCTCAGGCAACTTGGCGCCATCTCCTCTTCGGCGGAGTGCTCGGCGCAGTCGAGGCCAAGCTCAATAAGAGCGGCGCTTCAGCGTAATGACAACCCGTGCGCTGATAACCGGAGCGGCCGGCTTTGTAGGAAGCCACCTAGCCCAACACTGCCTCGACCAAGGTGATGAAGTCCACGGCCTGTCGCGCAGAGCAAGCGTGAAAGGTGGCGAGGGCATCGCGTGTGACCTACTTGACCTTGAAGCAGCCAAGCGCAGCGTCGCCAGCGCCCAGCCAGATGTCGTCCATCACCTTGCCGCCCTTGCTTCCACCGGGCGTTCGTGGCAAGACCCAACGCGCTGCATCAACGACAACCAGAC
>JBAXCW010000187.1:0-3102 GCA_037141275.1 Actinomycetes bacterium | reverse complement strand
GCCATCATGATCCCGCGGTCCATGATGTCGGAGGCAAGCTCCGGCGGCGTCTGGTCCAGTGTTTCTCGGACAGCCCCAAGGATCTGTTGGATTGGCCCCTCAAGTGCGGTGCGAATCTCCTCGCTTGTCAGGACCACGGTCTTGGGCAGGCCAGAGACAAGATCGCGCCCGCGGATTTCAGCCTGGAGTTCCTCGGCCATTGGGGACGCAGATCCGATCTGGACCTTGACTTCCTCTGCTGTCTGGGTGCCAATCAGAACCTTGTAATCACGCTTTACGTAGTCGACGATCGCCTCGTCGAACTCATCGCCAGCGACACGAATTGACTTCGCCACAACAATTCCGCCAAGCGAGATGACTGCCATTTCACTGGTGCCCCCGCCGATATCGACAACCATCGATCCGGTGGGCTCTCCAACCGGAAGACCGGATCCGATCGCTGCAGCCATTGGCTCCTCGATCAGGTAGGCCTGTCGCGCTCCAGCGGAAAGGCAGGCTTCTTCAACCGCGCGCTGCTCCACGCCTGTGACGCCTGAAGGAACACAGACAACAACTCGAGGATGGGCAAAACGGCCCTGATGAACCTTCTGGATGAAGTGACGGAGCATCTCCTCAGTCACATCAAAGTCGGCAATAACGCCGTCCTTGAGGGGCCTGATAGCTGAGATCGTGCCGGGCGTCCGGCCGAGCATGCGCTTGGCCTCGGACCCAACAGCGTGGACCTCACCGCTCCGCGAATCTACGGCGACAACACTGGGCTCCGAGAGGACAATTCCCCTACCCCGGACGTAGACAAGTGTGTTGGCCGTGCCGAGGTCAACCGCCATGTCGCGTCCGTTGAGGCCGAGAAGGTCTGAGAAAAAGCCCATATTCAAAAGGTTCCGTTGGTGTTTTGGCGCCCTGGCTTCCAATGATTTGGAGGCCAATCAACCAGTCGGGCGAGTGTAGCGGAGCGAATGGGGCGTTCAGGCCGGCTGCACGGACACCGGCAGAAGCAACTTGACTAGTTCCATCGGCAATCCAATGACATTGTCGAAGTCTCCTTCAACGCTAGTCACGAACTGATCTCCAGTTTCTTGGATGGCATACCCACCAGCTCGCCCCTCCCACTCACCAGAATTGACATAGGCGTCCATCTCCCCCTCAGTCAAGTCCCGGAAGGAAACGCGGGTGCTTGAAACCCCCGAACGCGTTGATTCCCCCTCGATCACACAGACTCCTGTGTGCACCTCATGCGTGGACCCGCTCAGCAAGCGGAGGAAGTCCAAGGCCTGGGCCGCATCAACGGGCTGCCCGAGCGCGACTCCCTCAACATCCACAACCGTGTCAGCGCCTAGGACAACGGCCGACTGGTCAAGGCGAGCGCCGGCCCTAGCTTTTGCCTCCGCATTAATCACGGCGATATGAGCGGGCTCGAATCCTCCCGCAACCTCAACAACATCAACCGTGACAACTTCAAACTCGTACCCGGCGGCACCCAGCAGCTTGCTGCGCTGGGGCGACGCCGAGGCGAGTAGAAACTTCAAGCGCTTCTGTTTAGCCGAGGTTCGGGAAGAAGATCCCGATCTCACGGGCAGCAGACTCAGGAGCATCGGACCCATGGACCATGTTCTGGCCTACTTCGAGTGCAAAATCACCGCGAATAGTGCCGGGAGTTGCCTCAAGTGGGTTTGTTGCACCGATGATCTGGCGTGCGGCAGTGATTGCCTCATGCCCTTCAAGAACCAGTGAGACGAGTGGCGCCGAAGTGATGAAGTCAACAAGCTCGCCGAAGAATGGGCGTTCCTTGTGCTCTTCGTAGTGCTGACCTGCGGTCTCGGCATCAAGTGTGCGCTGCTCAAGAGCAAGAATCTTCAAGCCCTTGCGTTCGAAGCGGGCGAGAATCTCGCCTGTAAGTCCGCGAGCGTAGGCGTCCGGCTTGACAAGGATCAATGTGCGCTGCATGTGGTGTTGCCTTCCTGGGTGGGGTTAGTTATCTGAAACTTCAGCTTCAACGGCGGAGCCGTCGAGGACTGGAGTTTCCACCACAGGGGCTTCTGGTGCTTTGACGGCCGGCGCTTCGGGCGTTTCTACCCGTGGTCGCTCCGGACGACTGGTCTTCTTAACAGCGGCTGTCTCGCCTGTCTTCTGGCGCTTTGCCTGCTTGGCGGGAGGCCTCTGGCGACGCGCTGGTCTTGCTGGGGCAGCAGCCTGGCCTAGCTCGGACTCGCAGTATGGGCAAATCCGCCACTCGGCATCCAACGGACGCTTGCAGGACCCACAGGGCTCCCGAAGACGCCTTAGGCAGGCTGGGCAGCGGACGAAGTCTTTCTCAACCTGCGCGTCGCAGTGGGGGCAGGACAGCCCGCCGCTGATCCCAAGCTTGGCCTCTGCTGCAGCGATCTCAAGTTCGCGCTCTCGGACATCTTCCAGATACTCAGGTGGCCTGATGATCATGTAGACGAGGGAGCCGACGAATGGAAACAGGACTGCTCCAACCGTCGCGCAGTTGACCATGAACTTGTCTTCGATACGGCGCTTAGCGTCGTCTTGGGTCCAGTAGACAACGGCCATCCAGACAACGATGACTGCGACTACGAAGAGATTGGTGATGATGTCCATATCGTTTGAGTGTGAGGCCGGAACATGTTGCACCGGACCAGCGGGGCGATTCTACCCTCAGAATCCCGCTTTGGGCAATTCAGACTGAGGCCGTGCAGTCGGTCAGAGAAGAAGCTTGGCTAGGCCGTAGCCAACACCGAAGAAAAGCAGGATGGTCGCTGCCACCACCACAGCGACTATGGCCATCATGCGGCTGAACTTCGGCTCCTCAGTCACAGCGAAGTCACCACCCTCTCGCCTGGGGCTGAGAGCAGGTCGCCCGCAAGGTGCACTGATCCAACGGCTACAACTAGGCCTGTTGGCCCCGCAAGAGTCCGACCGCAGTCGAGCGCCTCCGCTGGGGAGGAGACAACCCTGATCTGGTCGGGCAATAACCCAGCCGTAAGCGCAACCTCGCCGAGGCGCTGTGCGTCAAGTGCTCGCGGGTTGAGCGGTTGAGTCACAACAAGGGTCTTCACCTGCGGAAGGACGGCAGCAACGAAGGCCGCCGCGTCCTTGTCC
>JBAXCW010000186.1:0-3115 GCA_037141275.1 Actinomycetes bacterium | reverse complement strand
AACGAGAGTTTGCCGATCAGCGTTACGGACATCACCACAGCAACACAAATCACTGGTGGCTACATGCATTCGTGTGCGTTACTGAACGAGGGCACAATCGAATGCTGGGGGAATAACGCCTCTGGCCAGTTAAGTGATGGAACAACCATCAGCCGGAGTTTGCCGGTGGGTGTTAAGGGCCTCACCACCCCAACACAGATCACTGTCGCAAAGGCTAAGCACAAGATCACCAGGACTTTCATCACACTCCTCACATCGGTAACCGTTTCAGGTGCTGGCAAGCTCAGTCAGACAATCACCAGCAAGACAGGCCGCAAAACCAAGAGCTGGTGCACGGCCAAGGCCACAACAACAACAGCGCACGCTTACACCTTGGCTTGCAAGATCACCAAGGCAGGACGCGCAGTACTGCGTAAAACGGCGATGACCTTAACCCTCACCACCACCTTCACCCCAACCGGGGGAACCAAAGTCACAAAGAAGCAAGTAGTCAAACTTAGGCGCACACGCTGAGCAGGTAAGCCCGCCCGCGACCGCTCGCCTGACGCGTTGCGGAACATCAGGGAAAGAAACGGGGTTGTTTTCGGTATAACCCGTAGATGCCGCTAACAACAATTGTCGTAGTCGACAGTCTTGAGCTCTTCTGCGCTGGCTTCAAGGCACTGCTTGAGACTGAACCAGGGTTTGAGGTTCTAGCAACAGGGTTAACGCTGGAAGACGCTCGGCGCAACGCCGCCGGCCACCAGCCAGACGTGGTCATCCTCGGCCCGAACCTAAGCCACCAGCCGACGGAAGCGGCACACGCGGCGGTTCTGGCCGCTGTGCGCGAGGCATCCCCCACATCCAAGCTGATGGTGGTACTGAATACTGACTCCGACGTTGACGTTGCGGAGGATGGCCTTGCGGCAGGTGTCGACGGACTAGCCACGCTGAAGATGTCCCGGGATGCCTTCATCACATCCATCCAGCGAGTCGTGTCCGGAGAGCCATTCATTGCCTCATCTCTGTCAGTCGCGATCATCCAAGACCAGATAGAGAAGGGCAAACAGGAGATCTCCGCGCGCGAGACCGACATCCTCACCCAAGCTGCACTGGGGCATACAAACGCAGAGATAGCAGACATCTTTCACCTCTCGGTCAGAACCGTCGAGAGCCATCGGGCTGCGATCAACAGCAAGCTCGACCTGACCAGCCGAGCTGATCTGGTGCGCTACGCAATGCGGGAGGGACTTCTCTTCCACCCGCGCTGCAAACGCTGCATTGTCAACCCTGCTGCCAGATAGGAACCGGGCGTAACTACGGCGTGAAGCGAACGCTGATTATGTCGCCGTCGGCCATCGTGTAATCCCGGCCTTCGATCCTAAGCAGGCCCTTGTCACGAGCCTGCACATAACCACCTGATTCAAGAAGTTCCTTCCAGCCAATGACCTCAGCACGGACAAAGCCCTGTTGAATGTCGGAGTGAATCTGCCCGGCGGCCTCCCAAGCGCTGCCCCCACGATGCAAGTGCCATGAGTGAGCTGGCTTGCCTTCACCGGCTGTGAAGAAAGCAATCAGATCTAGTAGGTCAAACGCACCGCGCAAGACACGGGACAGCCCTGATTCACCGGCGCCAAGGTCAGCGCGCATCTCCTCAGCCTCCTCCTCTTCAAGGCCACCCAACTCGGCCTCAAGACGGACACAGACGGCAACCACTCCGGCACCCTGCTCATCCGCGTGGGCTTGGATCTCCGGCGGAACGCCTTCCTCACCCTCGCCAATGTTGGCGACAATCAGTACTGGCTTAGCCGTTAGAGGGCCAAGGTCCCGCAGGGCGTTTGGCGCATCAGCAGGGGCGGGCACAGTGCGGGCAGGCTTGCCAGAGTCGAGCGCTGCGATGACCTCTTCAATCCAAGCCTGTTCAGCGACGGCAGCCTTGTCGCCAGACCGAGCCTGGCGAATTACGCGATCAAGCCGACGCTCAGCCTGGTCAAGGTCAGCGAGCAGGAGCTCGGTCTCAATCGTGTTCAAATCCCTGACTGCGTCAACCCCACCCTCAGGATGGATCACATTCGAGTCATCATGCGCGCGCACAACGTGCAACAGCGCATCGGTCTCGCGGATATTTGCGAGGAACTTGTTACCCAGGCCTTCGCCCTTGTGCGCCCCGGCTACAAGACCTGCGATGTCATGGACTTCCATCGTGTCGTTGACAACCTCACTCGCGCCAACAAGCGCCGAGACCTCATCCAGCCGCTCATCTGGAACTGGAACGATCGCGACGTTAGGTTCGATCGTCGTGAACGGATAGTTGGCTGCCTCAGCGGCAACCCGCGTCAGAGCCGTAAAGAGAGATGACTTGCCCGCGTTGGGCAGGCCGACTATTCCCACCTTCATCGGCATCTGTCAGCGACCTACTTACTCAGACGCCAAAACCAACGCGCGAGGAATCGCCGTCAGTCTGGATGTAGACAATGCGAGCGAGGTCAACACGGACTTCGCCATCGTCAGTCTTGAGCTCGTGCCAACCGGTCGACCCGAGCGCCTTGCGCAGGGCCTTTTCCGCGTCAGCGTCAATGCGAATGGACAGCACCTGCCCGCCTTCAAATCCAATCGAAACCTTGCTCATGCTTGCTCAGTGTCCTTCCGCTGGGTTGACTAATTCTGTAAGGACGGAACCGCTGCCTGCTGGGTGCAGGAACGCCACAGAAGAGCCGCGGATACCAACGCGCGGGGTCTCATCAATCAGGCGAACGCCCTCGGCTTTGAGTCGGACAAGCTCTGCCGCGACATCGTCAACCCGGTAGGCCACATGGTGCAGGCCGGGGCCCTTCTTCTCCAAGAACTTCCCGACGGGCGTGTCAGGGCCAAGCGGGCTCAAGAGCTCAATGTGGCTCTCGCCGATGTCAAGCAGGACGGCCTCAACGCCTTGTTCCTCAACCACCTCACGGTGAACGAGCGGAAGGCCGTAAGTCTTTGTGTGCAGGTGTATGGCGGCTTCAAGATCCGCGACTGCGATTCCGATGTGGTCAATTGCCTCAAACACGACTTTGGACAATAGCCACGACCCGAGCTGAGAGTCAGCCGAGCAGTCTGCGGATGACCGACGTGTAACAACGAGCAGCCACACCAACGT
>JBAXCW010000185.1:0-3116 GCA_037141275.1 Actinomycetes bacterium | reverse complement strand
GGAGAATCAATCTGCAAGTCGCCGATGGAGTTCGGGAGCTTTCTCGCACCCGCTGCTCCCTCCGAGGAGAGCCGGTCCAGATGTGTCTGCTTTCGGATCTCGAGTCGGCAGTAGGCGCCGTTCGCAGATTACCCCCAGGTCCGATCTACGTTGCTTCCCGCAGGTCAGACCTTGTCACGGCTGGAGCACCGCTCTTTTACGTTCTTTCCGGCCGTGAGAATGTGACTAGGTACGACATTGCTGCCCCGGGCGTTGTTACAAGCGAGCGAGTTCAGCGTGAGATTATCTCGGCTCTCGAAACAACGGGAGCGCCCGTCGTGCGTTACGAGGCCGGCATCACCGCTGCGCCGGAGCCGAATCTTGCCGGCAAGTCGAGCGGAGTGACCCTTCTTGACGAGTACCTGAAGCGGAGCTACAGAGAGTTGGCGCGGTTCGGAACTTGGGTAGTTCTGCTTCCCAAGCCTCCGACAGCGGCGGCGTCAGCAACTAAGTGAGCCCCGCCCTTTGGTGGGGCTGATGCATGCCAGGCTGCGGCGAAGGCACCAGTTGCGGCGATTACCTGAACTACGAGAACTGTGCGTGCGAAGCCAACGACCGAATCGCCGCCCGGGCCAAACAGGAGTGCCGCTGGCTCAATGACTGCTACCGCGGCAAGGAACCAGAGGAACTTGACTTCGCGCATGGCGAGTAGAAGTTGAACTGAGAGGTAGCAGACAGAGAGGAATGCCATTGCGATGCCGAGGTCAAAGAGGGCCTCGGCCCCCTGCGAGTACTTGTCTCCGAATGCCAGTTTGAGAAGCAGCTTTGGAACGACTGCGTAGACGATCAGGCAGGGGGCGGCGACAGCACCGGTCATGATCATTGCCTTGCGTAGGACGGGACGTGCATCTTGGCCAAGGGCATGACGACGCGCGGCTTCGGGTAGAAGGTAGAAGCCGATCCCGATCGCAACCCAAACAACGACCTTCGCGGCCACTGCGGCAGCCGCGTATGAGCCGGCGTTGGTGCCGTGCAGCCTGTGCTGGGCAACGATCACGTCGACATTCTGAAGGACTGCAATCAAAGCCAGTCCCACGATGGCGACCCACGCGTCGACCGTCAGGCGGCGGAGTCCGTGAGCGACACGCGCCTTCTCATGCTTACCGAGCCGTTTAGAGAGGACGAAACTAAGGATCACGCTCATCGTAAGCATCGCCAGTGGCGTGCCTAGGTACGCGCCTGTCACCTTGAAGCTCTTGACCACCACGAATGCGAATCCAGCGCCAAGTACAAGTCGGGCTACTTGTTCAGCAACCATGCTCAGCCCGACTGCGGGGTAGGCGCGCGTGGCCTGAAGCGCGCCTCTCTGGATTGACAGCAGAATCCAAACGCACGCAGCTGGCGGCACGAACGCCGCAGCCCATTCTTGGTCTTTGCCGACCCCGATGATGGTGGCAAGTGGTTGCCGCAGCATGATCGAGATTCCGGTGACCAGCACTGTTACGAAGGCCAGTGTGATTGTCCAGCGCCTAAGTGTTGTGGCGAACTGTCGCCCTTCTCCGAGGTGGCCCAGTGAGCCCTCGCGAGCGGTTGCAACCTGCAGCGCTGCTCCTGGCACGCTGAGAATGATGAAGGTTGAGAGGATTGCAGCGAGCTCGCCGTAGCCCTCAACGTGGAGGAGCCGTCCGAAGGCAACGGTGGTGACCAGCGCCACAAGGTTGGTGGCAATCATCGCGCCGGCCAGGATTGCGGCATACCGGGTGTCGGCCCCGCTCAGCCGGGCAACGAGCGGCTTCAGAGGCGTGGGCCAGCGGTTTTCAGACGGCATTGGGGGCTCAGGCTGAGTCAAGAAGGTGACGCTACCGGAGAGTCCGACGGTCTGACGCGATGTCACGGCTCTGGGTCACTGTGAGATTCCCCCGCGAAGGCGCCTGCTCTCGCTGAGCGAGATAATCGCGGTGGTTCCGTCTGTGCCCATCCTGGCCTGCCAAACCATTGCCCAGGCGAACCATGCGCCGGGATTGCTCTCGGCGGTCTGGAGGGCAAGGCGTGCTGCCTCCCGGGGGTGCCCATTTTGAAGGTAGATCTGCGTCAGGTCGAAGCGTGGAGATGGGTTCGGGTTCAGCCAGGCGGCATCCTTAAGAAGGGAAACCGCTGACTGGTACCTAGCGGGGGTCCATCCCAGAACCTCAGCTGCCCTTGTTTTAACCGTCGCTTCGCGCTGGAGGATCGCTGCCTCCCATGAGTGGGCGAGCCAGAGAATGGACATTGACGCGATCACCACCAAGGCGAGAGAATTCGCTCGTGCCGATGCGGTCGGCTTCGCCGTGGTTGAGTCGTTAGAAATCAACGTGGACATCAGCGCGAGGACGGGGAGTACTACTCCGGGGAGCTGCCAATCCCAGTCAATCGAACTGTGTGAGACGAACACGAGAAGCCCCGCTGTGCTGGCAACCAACAGATCTGGGTGCTGCTGCCGGCGGGACCGCGATGCGAGCCACGTGCCGCCGAACAGCGCCAGCAGCATTAGTGCGCCCAACAGTCCAAGTTCGCCGAGCGTCTCGAGCTCTAGTGAGTGGGCATTCTGAGCCGGCTGCTTGCCGTTGCGATGCTCTAACCAGGCGGTTCGAAACGACCCGGCCCCTCCGCCTATGACGGGCGAGTCGGTGAACTGGGTGAGCGCCACATTCCAATAGAACGATCGGTTCGATTCAAACGAGTTCAGGCGTGAGGCTGTTGACCCGGACGCGGGTTGGGACTGCCCGCTCTCGCTTCCACCGACAACAACAATGAGAGCTGGCATCAGTGCGAGTAGTACGGCTGCGGTAGTCGCCGCGCGAGGTAGGGACTTGCCACCAATTGGCCGGTCATGCGGTGAATACCGCCTGTCGGTTGCGAAGTGGACTGCTCCTGTCACAAGGGTGGTGGCTAGAACCGCACTGAGAAAGACAAGCCCGTCGTCCGCCCTCGCAATGTCTGAGCCGGTCAGGTTGAGAACAGAGGGGAGGTGATCAGCGGCGAACATCACTGGGATGAGGGAGCAAAGCGAGAGGGCCGCAGCCTGAAGTTGCCGGAGATGAGGTCGTAGAGCTACCACCGCAGCAAGTCCAGCCCCAGTTGCCGCAAGCGCGCCGCGG
>JBAXCW010000184.1:0-3126 GCA_037141275.1 Actinomycetes bacterium | reverse complement strand
CCTCGGCTGACAGGCCCGGATCGCAGAACTCAAGGAGTAGTGAGAGTGGAACCTTCATTAGGCGAACTGCTCCAAGAACCGAATGTCGTTGTCATAGAGAAGCCGCAGGTCGGGGACCGAGTGCTTAAGCATCGCGATCCGTTCAATTCCCAGCCCGAATGCAAAGCCCTGGACCTTCTCCGGGTCATAGGCAGGCTGCTCTCCCGCGACGCTCGCGAAGACGTTTGGGTCAACCATTCCGGCACCGAGGATCTCGATCCATGCAGTGCCCTTACAGAGACCACACCGCTCCCCGTTGGAAACGCCCTCGTTACAGGCAAAGCAGGAGACATCAACCTCAACGCTGGGCTCCGTGAATGGGAAGAAGTGCGGCCGCAACCGAATCTCACGCTCATCGCCGAAGATCGCCTTCGCAAAGGCAAGCAGAGTGCCCTTCAGATCAGCAAGCGAGATCCCTTCATCAACAGCGAGTCCTTCAATCTGGTGGAACTGAGGGGTGTGAGTGGCATCGTCATCCCGCCGGTAGACGCGCCCGGGCGCGATCACGTAGAGCGGTGGCGGCGTGACCAACATGGTCCGCACCTGCACCGGTGAGGTGTGTGTCCTCAGAAGGACACTGTCGCCCACATAGAACGTGTCGCTTGGGGACCGAGCCGGATGATGCGGCGCATGGTTGAGAGCATCGAAGTTGTAGGCCACAAGCTCTACCTCAGGGCCTTCGGCGATCCCATACCCGAGGCCAAGGAAGACGTCCTCAATCTCCCGCATGGTCTGTGTGAGGAGGTGAAGCCCTCCCGGGAACTGCTGCGGGTGAGCAGGCAGGGTGATATCAACGGCGTCCTCTACAAGCCGCAGTTCGAGCTCGGCACCAGCGAATGAAGCCATCTTGGTTTCAATCGCACCCTCGAGTTCCACCCGCGCCTGATTGGCAGCCTTGCCGGCTGGTCCCCGCTCTGACGGGTCAAGGTCTTTCACACCCCGCAGGATGTTGGGCAGCTCAGCCTTCCGTCCAAGCCATTTGATCCGCAAATCCTCTAGCTCAGCGGAGGTCGTCGCTGCAGCAACGGCGGCCTTAGCTTCTTCGACGATCTGGGAGATTCGTTCAAGCATTCCCGGGGATCCTATTGGCGGCGTGTAGGGCAATCGAAACTGCGACTGCCGCATTGAGTGACTCTGCCCCGTCGGCCATCGGGATTGACCAGATCAAATCGCTCAGCTCAAGGGTCTTGGGATCAAGCCCAGCACGTTCCGATCCGACGATCAAAACAAGATCTCCTTCGGGTAGCACCCTCACAGATGTAGCTTCCCCGCCCGCCAGAGCAACCTTGCGTCCGGGAAGCTCAGACACAGCCACCCCCGTATGCAGTGGGACCGCGAACACCGACCCCATGCTGGCCCTGACGGCCTTAGGACCAAAGGGATCTGCTGTCTCAGGCCCAAGCGACACGCCGGTCGCACCAAGCGCATGTGCCGACCTGATGATCGTCCCCACATTGCCAGGATCAGATAACCCGGCGAGATGCACCAGCAGGCCGGAGGTCACCTCAGGCACATAGGCCTTGGTGAAGATGCCGATCGCTCTAGTGCCCGACCCGAGAGAGGACACTGAGTCGAGCAACTCTGCCTCTACTTCCTCTCCATCTAGGCCGCAACCCTCCCTGACAAGAACCCGTTCAGGCTTCCAGCCGTTGGCCGCTGCCATTTCAATCAGATCTTCACCCTCAGCAGCGAATACGTCCGCCCGCGACCTAGCGTGACTGCTCTGCAGCCTCTTGAGCTCCTTGATTGCGGGGTTGTCTGAACTGGTGATTGTCATATGAAAAAAGGCGCCCTCCCGATGGGAGCGGCGCCCTGGTTGGCGACTCGGCGGGGATGACGCGGTGGCGTCAGCCGTCAAGTGCCTCCTGGGCGCGCATGGCAAATCGTGTGAAGGCTTGAGGATCGCGGACAGCTAGGTCAGCGAGGATCTTGCGGTCCACTTCGATTTCGGCCAGCGAAAGTCCGTGCATCATCTTGCCGTAAGTCAGACCGTTTTCACGGGCAGCAGCGTTGATACGCACGATCCAGAGCCTGCGGAAGTCACGCTTCCTGTTACGCCGGTCGCGGTACCTGTATGAATCGGCCTTTGTAAGAGCTTCTTTGGCGTTCCTGTAGTGCGAGTGACCGTCACCACGGAAGCCCTTTGTTTGCTCAAGAACTGCACGGCGCTTCTTCTTGCCGTGGACTGAACGCTTAACGCGGCTCATTTGCCGGCCTTGCCGATCAGACGCTTGATCCGCGGGGCATCACTGTCGGAGATGACAGCGTCAGTGCCAAGGAACCGCTTGCGCTTTTGAGACTTCTTTTCAAGGATGTGACTCTTGTTGGCATGCCGCCCACGGACCTTGCCCGTGGCGGTTACCTTGAAGCGCTTTTTCGCGCCGGAGTGAGTCTTCATCTTTGGCATTGCGTTACCTAGTCAATCAGAATCTGGCGCTGCTGGCTCTTCTGAAGCTTCGCTTTCGGCTGGTACGGCCGAATCATCAGTGTCAGCAGGGGCTGCTTCGACAGCAGCTTCAGGCTCGGCTACTACCTCTGCGGCCACCTCTTCGATAGGAGCGGCCGAATCACCGTTCTTGGCGATGCGCTCCTCGTTAGCGAGCTCTGCCATCAGACCCTTCGACGGAGCGATCATCATCGTCATGTTTCGACCGTCCTGGAGTGGCGTCTGTTCGACGACAGCGAGCTCGTGAAGTTGCTCCGCGATGCGCTCAAGCAGCGCGCGACCTCGATCGGGGTGTGCCATCTCGCGGCCTCGGAACATGATTGTGATCTTGACCTTGTCCTTGTGCCTCAAGAACCTAGTTACGTGGCCTACCTTGGTGTCGTAATCGTGCTGAGCAATCTTGGGCCTGAACTTGATCTCACGGATAACGATGGTCTGCTGGTGCTTGCGGGCGGCTTTCAGCTTCTGTGCCTGTTCGTACTTGTACTTCGAGTAGTCAAGTACGCGACAAACTGGCGGAACGGCGTCAGGGGCAACCTCAACAAGGTCAAGGTCCCTCTCCGAGGCGTAATCCAGCGCGTCAGCGATCTTGAGAACGCCAATCTGCTCACCGTCTGGGCCGATTAGCCGTACCTCTGAAA
>JBAXCW010000183.1:0-3127 GCA_037141275.1 Actinomycetes bacterium | reverse complement strand
GTATCAAAGCGGAACCTGACGAGCGTTGACTGCATCTTGGAACCATACCGTTCAGCGATATCCACAACCTCCAGTGATACTTCCTCACCCTTGTCTGGTGGCGACAGGATCAGCGGGGTCCTTCCTTCGAGGCGAATCAGTCCATCCGTCTGGCTCACCGCGATTCCTGGAGCCAGTGGCAGCGACGCTTCAATCAGAGCCCGGCCGGTCCCATCAATGCGATCTGTGACGTGCAGTGACCCATCCGCCTTGATCCTCAACGTGCGGGTATGGATGGCCTCCTGCTCGAGCCGGAGCCAGCCGTCGTGGAACCCGGACCAGGTGGCCTCATCGCCGCCTGGGCTGTATTCAGTGCAGCGGGGCCATGCAACCTGTCTGAGCTGGAACAGTTGGGCAGGAGCGATCGGATTGATCTCCTGGCCATCTACTGACACCGTCGAATGAACACGAGTTGATCGGAACAGATTCCGTGCGTCTGGGTCCGCGGTATAGACAAATGTCCCTGGGTCAACCACCACTGGCTCAGAGCCAACTGAGTACTCAAAAGAGAGTGCGTCGTTGTGAGCGTGCCCTCCAGTTCCGCCCTGCCCAACATCACCGCAGCGGATCGCCGCCCAACCTGGGCCGTTTGAGAGCGTCCAAATTCCACCCTCTGGGAAAGCGCTGGACGGCGCTGGCTTGTCTCGCTCCGTGGAACACGCCCGTTCCCACGCGGACATCCCTGCGGTCCACGCCACCTCGGGGTCGGGGTCCCCGAGTGCCGGGGCAGGAGTTCCAAGAACACCAGATGCAACCCACAGAAGCTGGTTGTGAGTAGGCGTGCGGTCCTCGTCAAATGGCAGGAGTCGAGCACTGTCATTGTCCCCGAACAGTGGGATCAGCCCGTCAGGTCGGGTTATGGCCAGCGACGCCCCCACCATTGCCTCAAGCCGTTTCCGATATCCATCCGAGAACGGTTGGCCAGACCATTCTCCCACGATCCAAGCAAGAAGAAAGAGCTCCAAGGCCAAACCGTGGTAGGCAGTTGAAGCCTCGAAGTTGAGCCCATCCTCATGGACCTGCTTAACAATTTCTCGCTCTAGCGCCTTGCGGCTGTCGCGCTCCCAGACTGGCGAAAGAGGATCACCGCGAAGTGCCCATGCGAGAACGAACTGGCCAACCCTGTACGCGAGATAGTGGTTTCCTCGGACCAGAGGCGATCCCTCCAAGTTGGAGGCGATGTGGCCTGCGTGGAACCTGAGTGACTCCGCCACGCGCTGTTCATTGTCTTTGGACAGCTTCATGTTCGCGGGGAGAGTTCCAAGCGCCCAAACCCAGTTGATTGATCGAATTGAGATCTCCATTGCGTTAACCCAGTTGATTCCCTGGCCCGGAGGATTTGCCTCAATCCATCCAATCAACTGACTCTCCACCTCGGCCGCATAGCGTGGCTCCTCGAAGAGCCGCGCTGCCCTTGCGAGCGCGAGAATCTGATGCGAGCGGCTGATCTCCCACGGCATCTTGGCATCACTTCCGTCCTCTTTCCTGGTCACAACGACATCCAGATAGAACCTCTCTGGATCCCACGCGTCTCCTGTCTTGGGATCCTCATGCCACTTGATTGGATTGCCGAGCGGCGCGCCTCCAGCGGCCAGAAGGTCAGTCCTGTGTGCCATAGCCTCTTCAGCGACAGCCCTCAACCGGCCAGTCGAGGCATCAGCAATGTCGGATGGTGAATCCCCATCAGGGAGCCTTATCGGAAGATCTCTGATGGACACGAACGCACTTCTTGGAACAACAACTCCAGCGTAATCAGCTCGCAGCCTAGCGTGTCGACGGCGCTTCTCAACGCGATTCAAGATCATCGCTGCGGCGGTCAGCGGATGGGGCCCGATCCGAATCAGACTCGATGTAACCCGGCCACGCTTCCGAGGGCCATCGGGACTCTTCGGGGCAATTGCCGAAGACCGGACAGGAAGCTCATCGTCACCCGCTGGCTGGGCGTCAAAGCGATCAAATCCTGACCTGATCTCGGCCTCCTGGCCCAAAGTTCGCTTGTAGAGGAACACATATACGAGAAGATTGACCAGCAGTGCTGCAGCACTCGCCCAAGCTGCTCCCTGGGCCCCAAAAGGTGGAATCAACGCAAAGTTCAGAACGATGTTCGTTCCCGCCATCGCTGCGCCCTGCACCATCTGCTCCCTTCCGCGTCCATGCGAAACGAGGTAGATGTTGATCAGCCCGCTCATGCCGCGGATGGACTGAGCAACGCTCAACGGCAGCGACAGCCAGAGCATCGGCTCGTAAGAATCGGGAAGAACGAAAGTGATCACGACGGCGGTCATCGCAAATGTCGCCGGAATCACCAGCACCGAAAGGATCGCCGAGTTGACGAAAGACCTTCTGGGGATGTGGGTGGCATGTGCCATGCGCGCGTAGCGAGAGGCTGAATACGCCACAGCCGGGAGGCCCAAAGAAGAGGCGATCGCGACGCTCAATGTGTAATTCGCAACGGCAACACTGCTGGCAAAAATGCCGAGCATGATCACATCAAGGTTGTAGGTCCCAATACTCATGATGCGACCCAGATACGCCTTGAACCCCCAATCACGCCTTGCCCTAGCGATCGCGCGGAGGGGAGGCCCGATGCGGCGCCTTGTTGGCTCAAGCCAACGAACGAGCACCAAGGCAGCAATCCAGTTTCCAACGCCGACAGCAACAAGCATCGGGAGAGCGCCAGTCTTCGAGTTCGCTGCCAGGAGTACAACGAGCAGCACGAAGGCTTGACCGACGACTCCTGACATCGCGGCGGCCCCAAGGCGCTCTCGCCCACGAGAGATCATCATTCCGATGTATGAGGAAAACGGCCAGACGATGGCCAACGGAGCAAGAACTCGCAGTGAATCACCAATCGGCTGGTCGAAAATAGAGCTCGCCACAAACGAGAAGCCAAAGACCAGAAGCGAGAAGAAGAGTCCGACTGGTTTCGCGCGCGAGGTGAGGGGCATCCGCACCGGGCCCGCCGACTCTGGAGGAATCATGGCCAATAGCAGCAATTCGGGGCCCATCGGCAAGGGCCCACGTCAGAGGAACGTGGCACCGTCATGGGCTCCAGGGCTCCTCGCGTTCGCGCTGCCCGTGGCGGTGG
>JBAXCW010000182.1:0-3132 GCA_037141275.1 Actinomycetes bacterium | reverse complement strand
ACGGACTCCTCAGTCAGGGCCTCAATGATCCTAGCCCCGGCGTGGCCGCCAGCAAAGCCCGTTGCTATCACAGGCTGGCCGAGCGCTTTCAGTACTCGAGCGACATTCACGCCCTTCCCGCCCGGCAGCGTTGCAGCATCAACCGACCTATGCCGACGTCCGGCCTCGAGCCCTGGGACCTCGAGCGTCTTGTCGACGGCAGAATTGAGTGTGACTGTGATGATCATGGTTTGTGTGGCTCACGCGCGGTGAACCGGGTGGGACCGCGCTCTCCATCGCGATCCGTCAGCAAGAGTAGCCGGTAGCGGCCAGCGTGGCGACTGGACTTCAATAAGGGCTGAGGTTGGCGCCTAGAAGGAGTTTTAGCCGGCAGCAGATATGGACCAAGCCAAAGCCCGGAATTCCTCTGCCGCAGCCGCTGCGGCAGCAGCGGGGGCAGTCCCCGCTGCGGTCCCCGCACCAACAATCCCGCGCGACACGGTGATCAGCCCACCGGCAGGGCCCGGCGCGAAGGCAGGAGCAAGATCCTCAACCCGTCCACCCTGTGCCCCGACCCCCGTCAGCAGGATCGGCGCGCTAGGCATAAGCGTTCGCAGGTGAGCCAGGTGGCCGGGCACAGTGGCTCCGACAACTGCGCCAACGTCTGCAATCCCACTCGAGCCCGTTGTGCCAAGAGCGTTAACCATTCCGGCGAGGACGTCGCTGACCGTTCCTCCGTCAACGATCTCGCGGTCTTGAACATCAACAGCCCCCGGGTTTGACGTTCTCGCCAGAACAAAGACACCGGCCCCAGACTTTCGGGCCTCATCGATGAACGGCACGACCGTCTCAGCTCCCAGTAGTGGGTTGACTGTCACCGCGTCTACCCCAAGGCCGTCAACGTCGCCCCAAGGCGTCTCTGTACGGCCGAGCAAGGACGCCGCGTAGCTACTGGCCGATATTCCGATATCCCCGCGCTTTCCATCAGCGAGGACAATCAGGCTGTGGGCCTTGGCAGCGGCAACTACGAAGTCGAGCGCCGCCCTCCCCTCAACCCCGAGACGCTCAAAGCTGGCTAGCTGGAGTTTCACGCCGACACAGAACTCAGCTGTGGCGGCAAGAACAAGGCTGCAGTGCGCTGCCACGGCAGCAGCGGCACGTTCGCGTGGAAGGCTTCCGTCCGCAAGGCCGTTCCCCGCTTCAAGAGCATCCGGCCAGAGCGTGGACGGTTCGGGGTCAAGCCCCAACAGAATCTGTGATCGGCGGTCCTTAACTGACGCCGAGAGAACGTCACCGAAAGGGGCAGCGGATCCGATGTCATCCGACACCGGACCGCCCCCTTCAGTTACCTGGCCTGAGGCCTGGTTGGCTACTTGACAGCCTTCTTGAGGCCAGCGCCTGCTGAGAACTTCGGACGCTTGCCTGCAGCGATCTGAATCGTCGCGCCCGTTGCCGGGTTGCGGCCCTGACGGGCTGCGGTGTGGGTGACGGAGAACTTGCCGAAACCGGTGAAGTTGACCTCACCGCCTGAGCTGAGTGTGCCTTCGACAACGCCGATGAATGCGTTTACCGCATCCTCTGCATCCTTCTTCGACAGACCAGCCTTTGCAGCAACTGCGTCAATGAACTCTGGTTTATTCATCTGCTCCTCCTTCGGAGGTCGTGGACAGACCGGTTTTCTAGCAACGTTCGCGGACGGCTTCTACGGCAAACGCCGGCAAAACCGGCACAATCAACTCCATGACCTTGGAAAGAGCCGCTTGGCTGTTCGCCGTATTGACCGCATGGACTGTTGCCGGAATCCTTTTTATCAGCGGGTATCAGGGCTATGGCTGGGTAGCGGTGGCCATTGGCCTGACCGCCTCAATTAATCTCTTCTCCCACCGCGGCGACGGCGAAAAGCCCTAGTTAATAAGGCTTCTTGCCCTATTCTCGACGCGTCGTGTCGAGATGCTCGAGCAGAAGGCGTGCTGCTTTACCTCTGTGGCTGATGCCGTCCTTCTGTTCATCCGTCAAGTCGGCCATCGTCAAGCCATCAGTTGATTCGTCAGGGATAAACACTGGGTCATAGCCAAATCCGCCATTACCCGATCTTGTCGCCGACATAGTCCCCCCGCAGCGCCCTTCGAAGATCCTCTCGTCGCCTGAATGAGGATCAACCCAAGCCAACGAGCAGACGTATTCCAGCCGTCCTCCACCCTGAACCCGGTCCTCAAGGAGGCTGAGGTTGTCCTCATCCGTCGCGCTTTCTCCAGCGAATCGCGCCGATCGCACCCCCGGGTGGCCTCCTAGTACCGCCGCCTCAATTCCAGAGTCGTCTGCGATCGAGACGCATCCAGTCTGAACCGCTGCGGCCCTCGCTTTGCCGAGCGCATTGGCTGCATACGTATCTCCCGCTTCAGGCGGCAGGACGACTGTTGAGCCAATCGGCTCAACAGTCACTCCTGGGAGCAGTCGCTCAAACTCTCTGACCTTGTGGTCATTTGCCGTGGCCAGCACAAGCCGGACCTGGCTAGCTGTCATGACCCGACTGCAGCCGCCTGTGCTGCGAGCAGTTGGTCAATACCTGCTGAACCAAGCTCAAGGAGGTCGTCCAGATGTGCGCGTGAAAGCGGTGTGCGCTCGCTTGTTGCTTGGACCTCAATCAATCCCCCGGCGCCAGTCATAACTACGTTGGCATCCACTTCAGCCGTCGAATCTTCTGAATAGTCAAGGTCGAGCAGCGCTACGCCGTCAACCATGCCGCACGAAACCGCAGCTACTCCACCATCGGTAATTGGATCCGTGGTGAGGAGACCTTGCTCACGCAGGCCTGCAAAAGCGAGGGAGAGCGCGACACAGGCGCCCGTGATGGAAGCGCATCGCGTTCCACCATCAGCCTCGAGGACGTCGCAATCAACCCAGATGCTGCGCTCGCCGAGAGCTTCGAGGTCAACGACGGCCCTGAGCGACCTGCCGATCAGACGCTGAATCTCAATTGTGCGCCCGTCCTGCTTGCCACGGGTTGCGTCTCGCTTCTTCCGGTCTCCCGTTGAAGCAGGGAGCATCCCGTATTCGGCTGTAACCCAACCGCGGCCGCTGCCAGCCATCCAGCGGGGAACTTTCTCCTCAACTGAAGCGGTGCAGATCACACGCGTTCCACCGCAGGTAATC
>JBAXCW010000181.1:0-3135 GCA_037141275.1 Actinomycetes bacterium | reverse complement strand
GGTTGCCTTATCGCGAACCTGCTTGGCTGCAGAACTTGCTCCCTCAGCGCCCTTACTGATACCGCTGCCAAGGGTCTCCTTCAGTTCAGTCCACGCTTCCTTGAGCTTCTCGACCGCATCGTCAGATGAAGCGTCCGGGAACTCCACAAGCGTCTCTCTACGAAGCGCCCAGACAGCGAGGCCAACGAGAACTAGGAAGATCACCACGGTAACCCACTGCCTGAAAGCTGGAACTGGACCCCAGATCAGGAAGAGAAGGAAGAGCGAGTACGCGACACCAAAGGCCACGGCTGGACGCTGATTAACCCACGGAGCAACCCACCTGCGGAAGGTCACGGCGAACTTCCAAGGACCGCCAAGGGTTGAGAAGAGGATGACGAGCACAGCAAGCCAGATCGTGCTCACTGCAATTGAGCTCAGCATGCCCGTAGCGATCCCCCACGTTGCAGTGGCCGCAGGCTTGGCAGCATCAGTCTTGGCAAGTGCGTCCACCACGGGGGACTCGGCAACGCCCTGAACGGCAAGGGCGATCAGTGCCGCGAAGATCAGCGAAGCGGCGCTGATCACGACAGTCCTGCGTCTGCGTCCCCGATTGACCGCTACGGCCAGGGAGAAGAACAGGAAAGCCAACAGAGGGCCGAGAACCGCAATGCCCTGAAGGAAGCGCGCGGCGGTGCGGAACTGTCCGATGTCCCCCGAGGAGAAGATCGTCAGCGTTGCTTGCCCTGGCTTGATCTTTTCGGCCTGCGACTTGAGGCCTAGGCGGTCACCTATCTTGACAGCGGCGTCGCGCAAGTCGAGCTGGACCTTGTCGCCTTGATACTGAAGGAAGCCAGTATTCGTCTGGTTGACGACGTCGACGACCTGCTGGTCGAGAGCCCGATGAGCTGACTTCCAAACTGACTGGGCTTCACTTGTACCCAGTGACTTCTCAATTCCCGTCTGCGCGAGGCCGCGAAGGGCATCCGCTGCTGGCCCGGCAAGAATGGAAGCGTTGTTGGGCAGTGCCTTTTCAATCTCGGCCTGAACGTCAACGTTCTCGTAAATCTTGTCCGTAATGAAGACCGCGGTCTGCGTGCGCACCTCTTTGTTCTGAAGAAGCTTCGTTGAGGTGCTAGCCCAGTTGTCTGGATTCAAGACTTGCTGGTCAACCCAGACGGCATAAACAGAAATGATGCTCAGGATCGTCGCTAGGACGATCAGCACTGAGGCGGCTACACGGTTGCCGCGGGAGCCAACCTCTGAGTTTTCGTTAGTGGCGCTCACTCGGAAAGCGTACCTTCTGAACCCACAGCAAGGGCTTTTGGAAGGAGGGTGATGCTGCCAAGGCCACTCGTACGTAAAAACCCCGGAGCGGAGCCAAACTCCGCCCCGGGATTCAAGTCAAACGGTTTGGCGTGTTTCAGCCGGTGATCTTGGCCTTCATCTTGGCGTACTCGTCATCGCTGAGCTTGCCCTTCTCGTGGAGGCTGCTGAGCTTCTCAAGCTCACTCGCAGGGGAGCCGGTTGCTGCCTGCTCACGGATGTATGAGTTCATCTGGTCCTGTACCTCTGCCTGCTGGGCGATTGCGCGCTCGCGCATTCCACCACCACGGGCAATTAGGTAGATCAGCGCAGCCAAGGGCGTGATGGTGACTAGGAAGATGATCCAAATGGCCTTTGCCCAACCGGACAGTTTGTGATCCCGGAACAGGTCGCTGATAATTGAGATGAGGATCCAGAGCCAGATCACGAGGAAAAAGACTGCGAGAGCTGTCCCAAGTGCCTCAGTGAGTCCGTATGTTGCAAGCGTCATTTACGTTGATTCCTTTCGTTGTGCACCACCGTTATGGCAGAGCATTTAAGCCAATCTAACCTGACCCGAACGGCACCGGCCACTAAAACTTGGGATAGCCCCGCACAACTGCCGCCCTCTCAACTAGCGTGAATGCCGTGAGTTCCCTCTCTTGGAATCGGCCATGTCCACGCTGATCGCAACCACCGTCCAGAGCGTCGGCGTTCACGAACTTCTTCCCGTTGTCGCAGTCGCTGCACTTGGCGCCGCAGCCGGCACACTCGCCGTTCTAGCCGCAAATCGAGGGCTGCTCATACCCGCGGTGGCAATCGAGCTGATCCTGGGCGTGATCGTCGGACCCCAGGTCCTAGGCTTGGAAGTCACAGCCCTGACCGAGTTCTTCAAGACCGTTGGCCTTGGCCTCCTCTTCTTCTTCGCTGGTTACGAAATTGACTTCAAACGGATCCGCGGCGGACCGCTCAACCGGGCCGGAGGGGGCTGGGTGATCTCGCTCGCGATCGCGTACAGCGCAGCCGCACTTCTTGCAATAGCGGGGGTAGTTATCTCCCCCCTCTACACGGGATCCGCGCTGGCAACAACTGCCATCGGGACGTTGATCCCGATCCTCTCTGACTCGGGAGAGCTCAAGACCCGACTCGGGACCAACCTGCTCGCGGCCGGCGCGGTAGGCGAGTTTGGACCGATCCTGCTTCTAACCCTCCTCCTGACCACGGCCAGTCCACTAAGCGAGGCAATGCTGATGGCGCTCTTTATTGCCGTGGCAGTCGCCGTTGCGATGCTGGCAGTCAGGTCAAGCCAACAGTCAGTGCCGCTCCTTCAGCGGTCAGCGGAGTTGAGTTCACAAATAGCCGTGCGGTGGTTCTTCGTTCTAGTACTCGCGCTCGTCCTGCTCGCCGCCAAGCTTCATCTCGACCTTCTGATCGGAGGATTCGCCGCAGGCATGATCGCTCGGCAGATGTTGGGAAAGGCCGAGTCGGCAGTATTCGAGTCGAAGCTGACCGCGGTTGCGTTCGGTGTTTTTGTCCCGTTCTTCTTTGTCGTCAGTGGCCAGGAGCTTGATGTTGCATCACTCTTTGTCTCGGCCAGCGCCATGTTGAAGGTCCCGCTGTTCTTCCTGCTCTTTCTGGTTGTCAGGGGAACCCCGGCCCTTCTTCTCTACAAGAAGGAACTTCCTCAGCGTGATCGGGTAGCGCTTGCCTTCTTCTCCTCAACTCAACTTCCGCTCGTTCTGGCCATCACGACAGTTGCCCACGAGGCTGGGCAGATGCGGTCAACTACCGCCGCAGCGTTGGTCTCAGCCGCACTGCTTTCCACCCTCTTCTATCCGCTTGCAGGATTGA
>JBAXCW010000180.1:0-3161 GCA_037141275.1 Actinomycetes bacterium | reverse complement strand
GTGTCAGGAAGTCCTGCCTTGATTGCAGCCGTCTTGGCGATGTCAGCACCCTGGTCGCCGACCGGGGTCACGCAGCCGAGGACAACGTCGTCAATAACATTGGGGTCCAGCTGGTCGTTGCGCGCGAGGATCTCGTGCATGAGGCCAACAACGAGGTCCACTGGCTTGGTGCCGTGGAGGGATCCGTTGAATTTGCCCTTGCCGCGGGGCGTGCGGATTGCGTCGAATACCAGTGCTTCACTGCTTGCCATCGTCTGACTCCTGATCTCTTATTGACTGACGAGTCAACAAGGGTACTCAGCCTGCGACGGAACCGCGCCGTGACCCTTGAGAAAAAAGCTACGCCCCAACAGCAGGGACGCAGCCAATTACTCAAAGAACTCGCACAGACCAGCTTCCCTCATGCCCTACTTGGTCTGGTAAAGCCCCCACGGTGGATTGGCATTAACAATCCGGCCAGGCTTGCAAGTTGCCTTGAACGTTGCGAACTTGGCTGTCTTGTGGACCGCAGTAATGGTGTAGACGCCCGAGGGGACACGGGTGAAGATCACTCCACCATCAATGGACGATGACTTCTTCGTGCGATCTGGCAGCACGTTGTCGTTGAAGTAGATGGGGGATGAAAGCCCGCTCAACTTCGGCGACGCCTTCGCGGTCGCACCAGCAACACCATGCGCACCGTAGGCAATGAACCCCGCGTAATCCAGGTTGTGCACGTTCTTGGTGTTGAACGTGGACACGATCGCACAGTCACTGATCGTCCAGAACTCGGCATTTGGATCAACTGGTGGAATATTGAGCATCATCTGCAGGTACTTGCCGACTGACTGGGTTGGCACCTGGAAGTTGACATTCTGGAGGTCCTTGCCGGCCATCGTGAATGTCTGAAGGGCGATCGTTCTGTAACCAGTGATCGTGATGTACGGAGTGACCCGCTTCGCTTTCGCCGGCACACTCAGGTCGTACTTACCGTCGCTCCCGACTGTCGCGCTGATCGCTGGATACTCATCCACCTGAATAAGAGCGCCCGCGAGCATCGTATGGACGCTGTTGAACTCATAGGCAGTGCCGCGCATGTGCACGTACTTGGTGGTTGCTCCTCCAGCTGCTTGGACAACGAACGCCCCAACCACAAGACCTGCTGTCAGAACCAATCCAATCTTCTTCATCAGTGTTCTCCCTATTTCGTCTGGTAGAAGCCCCAAGGGGGGCTTGCGTTGACAACTCGTCCTGGCTTGCATGTGGCTTTGAACGTCGCGAACTTGTCGGTCTTGTGTGACCCGGTGAGGGTGTAGACGCCAGCTGGAACGTGAGTAAAGATCACACCCCCATCGACTGACGAGGACTTCTGCTTTCTGTCCGGGATCGTGTGATCGTTGAAGTAGACCGGCGCGGAAAGGCCGCTCAGCTTGGGCGATGCCTTAGCGGTGGCTTGGGCGATGCCATGCGAACCGAAGTGCGAGAACGTGTAGTAGTCGAAGTTGCGCACTGCCTTAACGTTGAACGTCGAGACGATGACGCAATCCTTCACGCGCCACGCTGCGGCCAGGGGGTCCACGGGCGTCGCGTTAAGAAGCATCATCAGGTAGTTGGAGACCGAATCAGTTGGGGTCTGGAAGTTGACGTGGGCTAGATCCTTGCCCGCCATGGTGAAGGTCTGCAGCGCAATCGGGTAGTACCCAGCTGCGATCACATACGGGGTCACCTTCTTTGCTCTCGCTGGGACCACCAAGTCATAGGTTCCATCGCCCTGCACCGTCGCTGAAATATTCGGATACTCATCAACTCGCACGATTGACCCGGCCATCAGACCCGGTGCTGACGCGCTTCCACCCCCGTAGAACTCGTATGCGGTTCCACGAATGTGGGCTTGCCCCGCAGTTGCCCCAGCTGCCCCAGGCGCGGCGGCCATAGCCGCTGTTGTGACCACTGCCAAAAGCAGGCGCCTCGTATTTGCGTTCATCTCTCCCCCGTCCCTTGACACCGTGTCAAGAAGTTGACCCATTGAAGTATGGACCACTAAGCGGCAATGCGCCACTTAGTGGGGTGACCTCGCGTGACTTCCGACTCCCCACGCGCTACGATGTGAACACGCCGAAGTTGACGCAGCCGTCAAGTTCGAGCTGGTCGCCACTACGCAGAGGAGAGCCGGATGTCAGAGCAGGAAATCCCACTTGACGAGATCCCAGCATTTGATGAGGAAATGTGGGCGGACGGCCCTCCCTACGAGTTCTTCAAGCGACTCCGCAGCGAATGCCCGGTGCACTTCACTGCCGACATGGCCGATTTCCCTGACGAGCCTGGTTTCTGGTCCCTGACCAAGGCCGAAGACTTGAGGACTGTCAGCCGCGACTGGGAGACCTTCTCATCAGAGCGCGGAGGCATACTTGCAGCAACTGGCGCACTGCCACTCGAGCTGATGCAGAGCATGTTCATTGCGATGGACCCTCCCAAGCACGACCGCCTGAAGGCGCTCTTCCAGCGTGGCTTCACCCCTAAGCGCATTGCCATGCACGAAGACGAGATCCGTCAAATCGTCCGCGACGAGCTAGACAAGCTCGATGGCAAGGAAACCTGCGACGTCGTCCATGACATTGCCCAACCGGTCGTTGCTCGAGTCATCTGCGGCTTCATGGGCATTGCCGATGAGGATGTCTTGATCTGGTCAGACCTGATCAACACCATCCTCGCCGCCAATGATCTCGACGTGAACCCCGAAGGTCTCCAGTCCATCATGGAGCGCGATATGCCGATCGTTTTCGAGAAGGCACAGGCTCTGGTCAACGCACGCCGCGAGAACCCAACAGACGACCTCACAAGTGTCCTTGCCCACGCAGAGGTAGACGGGGAGAAGCTTGAAGACCACGAAATCATCATGGGCTTCTTCCTCCTGATGGCAGCAGGCAACGACAGCACCAAGTCAACATTCTCAAGCGCGGTCAGGGCACTCCTTGAGCACCCAGAGCAGAAGGCCAAGCTGCTAGCGAACATGAACCTAGTCCCCAGCGCCGTTGAGGAGTCACTGAGAATGTTCCCAGCCTTCGCTCACTTCCGCCGCACGGCGACCAAGGACACGGTCATCAACGGGCAGGAGATCAAAGAAGGCGACAAAGTCGTCATGTGGTACATCGGAGCCGGGCGCGATGAGGACGAGTTCGAGC
>JBAXCW010000179.1:0-3200 GCA_037141275.1 Actinomycetes bacterium | reverse complement strand
GTTTGTCCTTGTCAAGGCCTGGCCATCGTTCTCACACAACGGACCAATGTGGTTCGGCTGGGGTGGGAATGTTGACGACCAGCTGACGGCCATCTTCAACTCCCCGGCCAACCCGGCCAAGTGGGACTACACAATCCGGACTTGGCCGATCCTCTACGCAACAGCCATCCTGACCATTGTTTCCGTGGCAATTGGAATTGTCGTATCGACCCTTGCCGCCGTCTTCATTGTCGAGTTTGCGCCGCCGAGCGTCAAGCGCGTCGTGAGCCCAGTGGTTCGGCTGCTCGCGGCTGTTCCCTCCGTGATTTACGGACTGATCGGGATCCTCGTTCTCGTACCGTTCGTGGGCAACCACCTGATCGGCGAGGGCCGGAAGAACTCGGTGACCTTCGTCGTCCAGCTCTCAGGTGCGTCACTCGGGGTTGCTGTGGTGATCCTGACGCTGATGATCACGCCGATCATGATCGCGATCATCGCCGACGCACTCCGCGCCGTGCCAAACGGCTGGAAGGAAGGCGCCCTAGCCCTTGGAGCCAACCGCTGGAGGGTCATGTGGACTGTAGTTGTCCGCTCTGCGCGGCCGGCGATTGTCGCAGCAGCCGTCATCGCTGCCGCCCGCGCTATCGGCGAGGGAATCATGCTCGCCATGGTCTCTGGCTCGGTTGGTTTTGCGCCGAACCCACTTGACGGCATCACTTTCGTCTTCGAGCCACTTCGGCCCTACGCGGCGACAATTGTTGACAACGCTGAAGGACTTTCCGTCAAGCCCTTTGGTCAGACCATCTACGCCATGGCAGCGGTGTTGCTCTTCGCAAGCTTGATGCTCTCGCTGGGTGGCACCCTCGCCAAGCGGCCGCTCCGGAAGTACGGGGTCAGGCTGTGAGCACCTCCACCCAACCCAAGGTGGTTCACCGTCGAGGCAAGGACACGGTTAAGTCGTGGCCGCTACCTGACCGCATTGCTTACTTCTCCTGCTGGGCGGTTGGTATTGGGCTCTGCTTAGTGGCGGCAGGCTTGATTCTGTTCATGCTTAACAAGGGCTTGCAGTACGTCAGCCTTGACCTGATCTTCTCCAACCCGGCTGTTGGTAGCGACCAAAGTCAAACGGGCGGATTTCTAGCCCCTCTGCTTGGCACCTTCATCCTTACTCTGGTTGGCACCCTTATAGCGATCCCGCTCGGTGTCGGAACAGCTATTTGGATAGTGGAATACGGCCGCCCAACGCGGCTTGCCCGAGCCGTCGAATCAGGAGTCGAAGTTGTGGCGGGAACGCCGAGCATCGTCCTCGGTATCTTCGGACTGCTCGTCTTCAGCAACGGAATCTTCGCCTTTATGTCTTTCAGGGCACTCGGCGGCGCTGTTGCTGGGCGCTCATTTCTCACGGCCGGTGCGATGATGTCGCTGATCGCACTCCCGTTGATTTTCACTTCAACGCGTGAGGCGCTGCAGCAGGTCCCGGCTCAGGTACGGGAGGCCTCATATGCGTTGGGCAAGACCAAGTGGTCAACAATCCGCAAGGTACTCATACCCACTGCGCGCCCTGGCATCTTGACCGGCACAGCACTGGGGATGGGCCGGATTGCAGGAGACACGGCAATTGTCGTGATCCTGCTCGGCGCGACGATGCAGATTGAGAAGGTTGGGTCCGCTCCGATCGTCAGCACCCTGCGAGGAAGTGGCAGCACGCTGACCTCATACGTCTACAACAACTCTCCCGCCGGCGAGGGGAATGCCCCACAGAAGGCCTACGCCGCAGCATTCGTCCTGCTCCTGCTCGTCCTCGCCCTCAACTTCGGGATTGACCTCCTCTCCCGTCGCTCCAAGAAGGAGATCGTATGAACTCGCCCACGCCACTCCCACCAATCAAACGGATTGATCCAAGCCGCGCCCCGAAAGTGGTTGATCCTAGGCACGACACGCTCGGAGCCGCAGATGCCATTGCCGCTGCGGTTGCTCCCGGCAGCAGCCAGCGGGTTGAGCGTATGCGTATCGACGATCTCTCCATTGCGTATGGCACCAAGCCTGCGGTCAGGAATGTGACACTGCCAGTCAGAGAGGGAGAGGTGCTCGCGCTGATCGGTCCCTCTGGCTGCGGCAAGACGACGCTCCTGCGGTCGCTGAACCGACTGACTGAGTTGACCGAGACAGCAGTCGCCACCGGATCAATCACCCTCAATGGAGATGATATTCACGCACTGGAGGCAACTGATCTGCGTCGCCGGGTGTCGATGGTGTTTCAGCAGCCGAACCCATTCCCAATGAGCATCTTCGACAACGTTGCCTACGCCATCAGGGAACAGGCTGCCCGCAGGCCAAGTAAGTCGGCTCTTGCCCCATTGGTTCGGGAGGCACTTGAGGATGCGGGGCTATGGGACGAGGTTGGCGACAACCTTGACCATCCGGCACTTCGGCTCTCCGGGGGGCAGCAGCAGCGGCTCTGCATCGCGCGCGCCCTTGCTTCCAAGCCAGAGGTGCTGCTGATGGACGAGCCCTGCTCAGCATTGGACCCCAAGTCCACAGAGATCATTGAGGAGTTGATCACGAGGCTCCGCGAGAAGGTTGCGATCGTGATCGTGACCCACAACCTCCAGCAGGCACACCGGGTTGGCGACAACGTCGCCTTCATGTACCTCGGCGAGCTCGTTGAGTACGGGACGGTTGAGCAGGTATTTAACGCTCCGCGCGCTGAGCGGACACAGAACTATGTGGGCGGTGTGTTCGGTTGATTAGAAGAGCCACAGTTCTCCTAGGAATTGCATCCCTCTCAATTTCTCTGGCCGCATGCGAAAGCAGCCAGGACAAGAGCGCTCAGAAGGCGGCCATCGCTGCCAAGAAGCTGAAGATCCAGTCCCGAGGAATGGTGATAGCCAAGGTCGACAAGCGGCTGCAGATTTTGTCGATCACAGCGCTGCGAGGGACTGACAGAAATGCGGTCGTCGTGACTATCAAGAGCACTGCCAAGACCGCGCTTGTTGATGTTCCTATTGCCCTATACAGCTACGACAAGGGAAGCAAGGCGTTCTACACAAACACGCCGTACGGCACTGACATAACGCTCACACAGATCCCGATTATCAGGCCAGGCCAGACATTCGATTGGGTCGATGACCAAGTCACCGGAGGGTTTCCACGCCGATCCAAAATCCTAATCGGCTTTGGCAAGGCTGACAAGTCTGTACCGGCTGACCCAACCCTCCTAA
>JBAXCW010000178.1:0-3210 GCA_037141275.1 Actinomycetes bacterium | reverse complement strand
GTCCTGACCCTCTTGGTCGCGGAAGTACTCGGCCATCGTCAGGCCTGACAGCGCTACGCGCATGCGGGCTCCTGGAGGCTCGTTCATCTGACCGAAGACAAGAACTGTCTTGTCGATTACTCCCGACTCGGTCATTTCATGCCAAAGATCGTTGCCTTCACGAGAACGCTCGCCTACGCCGCAGAAGGCCGAAAGGCCGCCGTGCTCCTTGGCGAGGTTGTGGATCAGCTCCTGAATGAGAACTGTTTTGCCTACTCCAGCACCGCCGAACAGGCCGATCTTGCCGCCCTTGGCGTACGGGGCAAGGAGGTCAATGACCTTGATCCCTGTCTCGAACATCTCAGTGGTCGGTGTGAGGTTCTCTACATCTGGGGCGGAGCGGTGAATAGGCCAACGCTCCTCTGTCACTACTGGCTCGCCGAGGTCGATGGGCTCCCCGAGCAGGTTGAAGATGCGTCCCAAGGTTCCACGCCCGACGGGCACGGTGATTGGGCCACCGGTGTCAACGACCTCAACGCCACGGGCGAGACCGTCCGTTGCGTCCATCGCGACCGCGCGGACACGGTCGTCTCCGAGGTGCTGCTGAACTTCGCAGACCAGTGGCTCGTCGCCTTCACGCTCAATGGTGATGGCAGAGTTGATTGCGGGCAATGAGTCCGGGAATACGGCCTCGATTACGACGCCTTGGATCTCTTCGATCCTACCTGTGTTCTTCTGCTCGACTGCGGACATTGGGTTGTGATGCTCCTCTGGGTTTGCGGCTTGGACGATTGACGATTAAAGGGGGTCTAGACCAGGGCTTCTGAGCCGGCCACGACCTCCATAATTTCTTGGGTGATTTCTGCCTGGCGGGCGCGGTTCATTGCGAGCGTGAGCTCTTCAATGACGTCCGCAGCGTTCTCTGACGCATTGCGCATTGCTGTCATCCGTGCACCGTGCTCGGAAGCAGTGCTCTCAAGGAGCGCGCGGAAGATGCTGATCTCGACGTAGTCTGGGATCAACCGTTGAAGAATGATTTCTGGGTCGGGCTCGTACTCGACAAGTGCCCGGCTCTCCTGCTCCTCGGCTTCGACCTCTTCGGCCTCACCCTCCTCAAGCACGGTTGCGCGCTGGAGTGGCAAGAGGGTCTCGGCACGCACAACCTGGGCCAGTGCTGAGACGTAGCCGTTGTAGAAGATCTGTACTTCGTCGACGTGGCCATCGATGAAATCGGCCATCAGGCGCTCTGCTACCGTGCGGGCGTCACCATAGGCAGGCCTGTCGGTGAAGCCACTGAAGGCACCGGAGAGTTCTTTGCCTCGGAAGGTAAGTGAGGAAACACCACGGCGACCCGTTGCGTACCAACGCACCTTGCGGCCAGCCTCTTCGTGCTCCGTTGCGGACCGCAGGCCCGCGCGGATGATCTGCGAGTTGAAGGCACCAGCAAGTCCACGGTCACCCGTTACGAGCAGGATTCCGACCGTCTTGACTTCCTTCCGCTCATCGAGGATCGGGAAGTTGGGCACATTGCCAGCGGCCTCAGCTGCCTGACGGGTCATCCGGCGGAGGGCCCCAGCGTATGGACGGAGCGCCGCAATGCGGAGCTCAGCACGGCGCAGGCGGGCAGCAGCAACCATCTCCATAGCGGAGGTGATCTTCTGGATGTTGCGGACCGATTCGACCCGCTGTTTTACATCACGCTGTGAAGCCATTGCCGTGTTTTCCTTGCCCTGAGCCAGACGCCTTAGGCGCTGGCTGTCTCCGTGTCGTCGGTCTTGGTAGCTGCGTCGGCGCCTGCATGCGTAACGCGCTCTGAGTCACCTGAGTCAACCGGCTGTCCCTCTTCATCAAGGTCGTAGCCGAAGTCGTCTGCGTAGGTACCGACAACCTTGTCAAGCGTTTCCTGAGTCTCCTTGGACCAATCGCCACCGGCGATCGTTGCCAGCAGTTCCTTGTCCTCTGCCCTGACACGCTGGGTGAGGCCAATCAGGAACTCCTCAACCTTGGACACAAGGATGCGATCCAAGTAACCGTTGGTTGCCGCGTAGACCTGAACAACCTGGTCCTCAACGGAGAGTGGAGCGCGCTCGTTCTGATTCAGCGTCAACACAAGGCGCTCGCCACGGGCGAGAGTCCTCTGCGTGTCCGCGTCAAGGTCAGACCCGAACTGAGCGAAGGCTTCAAGCTCGCGGTACTGCGAGAGCTCGAGCTTGATCTTGCCGGCAACCTTCTTCATTGGCGAGATCTGAGCGTTACCGCCGACTCGCGAAACGGAGATACCAACGTTGATGGCTGGACGCACACCTGAGTTGAACAGCTTCGGCTCAAGGAAAATCTGGCCGTCGGTGATCGAAATCACGTTCGTTGGGATGTAAGCCGACACGTCGCCAGCCTGCGTCTCAATGATCGGAAGTGCTGTCAGCGAACCGCCACCAAGGTCGTCGTTGAGCTTGACTGAACGCTCAAGGAGACGGGAGTGGAGGTAGAAGACGTCACCTGGGTAAGCCTCGCGGCCTGGCGGACGACGGAGCAGCAATGACATCTGCCGGTACGCGTAAGCGTGCTTGGTCAGGTCGTCATAAACGCAGAGCGCATGACGCCCCTTGTAGAGGAAGTACTCGGCCATTGCGCAACCTGCGTAAGGGGCCATGAACTTGATTGGTGCTGCCTCATCGGCAGGTGCGGCAACGATGATCGTGTTCTCAAGGGCGCCGTTCTCAGCGAGCGTCTCGGCAAGCTGAACAACCGTCGCGAGACGCTGTCCAATAGCCACGTACACGGAGATCATGTCCGTGCCCTTGTTGTTGATGATCGTGTCCAAGGCGATTGCCGTCTTGCCCGTCTGGCGATCGCCAATGATCAGCTCTCGCTGGCCACGGCCAATCGGAATCATCGAGTCAACGGCCTTAAGGCCAGTCTGCATTGGCTCAGTCACAGGCTGGCGCTGAACGACGCCTGGTGCCTTGAACTCAGCAGGGCGCATCTCAGTGGTCTCGATTGGACCCTTGCCATCAAGTGGGTTGCCGAGCGGATCGACGATACGTCCGAGCATCGCGTCACCAACTGGAATCTCCAGCAGGCGGCCGGTGCGCTTGACTACATCTCCTTCGGAGATGGTCTCCCATGGCCCGAACATCACGGCGCCGACATTGTCGGACTCGAGGTTCAGGGCAAGGCCGGTCACGTCGTTGGGGAACTCGAGCATTTCAAACGACATGCAGTTCTCCAGGC
>JBAXCW010000177.1:0-3233 GCA_037141275.1 Actinomycetes bacterium | reverse complement strand
AAGCATCGTCTCGGGCCGAACTGTGGCGACAACAAGCTCCCCGCTCCCGTCCGCGAGCGGATAGGCAATCTCAACCATTTGGTCTGTCACTTCACGGTCCTCAACCTCAAGGTCGCTGATGGCTGACAGCGAGCCTGGGTCCCAGTTGACCATGTAATGGTCGCGGTAGATCAGGCCCTTCTCGTAAAGCCGCACAAAGACCTCAAGAACCGAGTGGGCGTAGGCCTCATCGAGTGTGAACCGTTCCTCCGAGTAGTCACAGGAGGCACCAATGCGCTGGAACTGGCCAACAATCCGCGAGCCGTACTCCTCGCGCCACTTCCAGACCCGCTCAACAAAGGCTTCACGGCCTACTTCCTCACGGCTGGTCCCTTCCTCTACAAGCGCCTTCTCAACCTGTTTCTGCGTCGCAATCCCCGCATGGTCTGTCCCGAGGATCCACTTGGTGTTGTGGCCCAGCATGCGGTGGTGGCGAACTAGAACGTCTTGGATAGTCCCGTTGAGCGCGTGCCCCATGTGCAGTGACCCGGTGACATTGGGTGGTGGAACCGCGATTGAGTAGTTCTCTTCAGCGGTTCCCGTTGGCTCTGGATGGAAGAGTCCTGACGAAAGCCAGGCGTCGAGAATGCCGCCTTCATGGTCGGCAGGTTCGTAACGTGTGGGGAGCGACGATTCAGTCATCGACGCCGGAGTCTACGAGTGCTTCCCGCTCGGCGGGATCAGGCGCTCGCGTCAGCTGCTGCGTCGTCCATGCGTTCCTCGGGGACAGCCTCGGTCACAAGGGTCGGAGGCAGACCCTTCTCAACCGATTCCCGGGTCACGACACAACGGCGAACATCCTGCCTTGACGGCAGCTCAAACTGGGTGTCCAACAGGGTCTCTTCGATTATGGACCGGAGGCCACGAGCACCCGTGGAACGCTCAAGGGCCTTGTCGGCGATCGCATCAAGTGCTTCATCTGCGAAGACCAGGTCAATCTCATCGAACTCAAAGAATCGCTGGAACTGTTTGACAAGGCTGTTCTTAGGCTCAGTCAGGATCTGAATGAGGTCGGCGCGTTCAAGCTGATGCACAGCGCTGACAACTGGGAGGCGGCCAACGAACTCCGGGATCAGTCCGTACTGGATTAGATCTTCTGGCAGGCACTTCTCGAAGGCATTACCTGGATCGTGGTCGGCCTTGGCAACAACGTCGCGGCCAAAGCCCATTCCCTGATTGCCGATGCGACGGTTGATGACATCCTCAAGGTGAGCAAACGCGCCACCACAGATGAACAGGATGTTGCTCGTGTCGATGTTGAGGAACTCCTGGTGGGGATGCTTACGTCCACCCTGTGGCGGCACGGAGGCCACGGTGCCCTCAAGGATCTTCAGGAGAGCCTGCTGAACGCCCTCACCTGACACATCACGGGTGATCGAAGGGTTGTCCGCGCGGCGGCCGATCTTGTCCACCTCGTCGATGTAAATGATCCCAGTCTCAGCCTTCTTGACATCAAAGTCAGCAGCCTGGATCAGCTTGAGGAGAATGTTCTCCACGTCCTCACCGACATAGCCGGCCTCAGTCAGAGCCGTGGCATCGGCGATCGCGAACGGCACATCAAGAATCCGCGCGAGCGTCTGAGCAAGCAAGGTCTTGCCACAGCCCGTTGGACCGAGCATCAGGATGTTGGACTTCTGAAGCTCAATCTCCTCGTTGCCGGACTGGAGCATGCGGACGCGCTTGTAGTGGTTGTAGACGGCAACCGAAAGCGTCCGCTTGGCAGCTTCCTGGCCGATTACATACTCGTCGAGAATCCCGTGGATCTCAGCTGGCTTGGGAAGGTGCTCGACATCAAAAACAGGCGTTGGCGCAAGCTCCTCATCGATGATCTCGTTGCAGAGGTCAATGCACTCATCACAGATGTAGACGCCGGGTCCAGCAATCAGCTTCTTGACCTGACGCTGGGTCTTCCCGCAGAAAGAACAGAGCAGCTGTTCGTTTGTTTCAGTTGGCTTCGCCATGTTCTCCTGCGGGACCCAGAGATCGCCCTAGTGGTGGGCGATCACCCGGTCAATAATCCCGTAGTCCTTTGCCTCTTCGGATGTCATGAAGTAGTCGCGGTCCGTGTCGCCCTTGACCTCGTCAACAGGCTTGCCACAGTGGTCAGCGATGATCTCGTCAAGGCGACGACGGATGTCGATGATCTCCTTGGCGTGGATCTCAATGTCAGTTGCCTGACCTTGGAAGCTCGACGAAACCTGATGGATCAGGATCTTCGCGTTGGGAAGTGCCATGCGCTTGCCCTTTGCCCCACCGGCGAGCAGAAGTGCGCCCATTGACATTGCGATGCCCACGCAGATGGTCTGAACATCTGGCTTGATGAACTGCATCGTGTCGTAGATGGCAAGTCCCGCATAGACGGAACCGCCGGGTGAGTTGATGTAGAGAGAGATGTCCTTATCGGGATCCTCGCTCTCAAGGTGAAGGAGCTGTGCGACGACGAGATTCGCGATCTGGTCGTCAACTGGAGTGCCAAGGAACACGATGCGCTCGCCGAGCAGGCGCGAGTAGATATCCATGCCGCGCTCTCCGCGAGATGTCTGCTCGATGACCATGGGGACCAAAGGACTCATTGGCTGGCTCTCTTTCCCGTCCGGGGCCGTTCTCCTGCCGACGGGCGTGATTGCCCTTCGCTATCCCGAACGAGATTCGACTCTAACAGCGGATCTGGTGAGTGCCAGCAGGAGCTGGTGCGGAGACCACGCTAGACGCGCCAACACCTTTAGAACATTGCCCCCACGGGCTGTTTGAGGGTCAGTCTTTCTTGGGCTTGATGAGGTTCGGCTTGGCCGATTCCTCTACAAGATCAACTGCAAGTCTTGCGGCAAGTTCTTTTTCAAGTTGGTCTGCTCGACCATCCTCGCGGAGCGTCACGAGCAGTTCACGTGGAGTGACTCCCTCATGCCCGGCACTGTGCTCAAGTGCATCCTCGAGCTGAAGATCGGTTGGGATGATCTCCTCCTTCTCAACGATGGCAGCAATGGTGGCTTCGCGGCGCAGGCTGCGTTCCGCGTCGGGCGCAGCCTCAGCAATAACCTCTTCCTCGGTCTTGCCGGTGATCTGCATGTACGCCTCGCGGTTGATGCCCTGTGCGGCAAGCGAGCGAACCGTCTGCTCCCAGATCTCACTGGCGCGACCCTGAATCAAGGAATCAGGGACTTCAATCTTGGCCTTCTCGGACGCTGCGTCAATGC
>JBAXCW010000176.1:0-3252 GCA_037141275.1 Actinomycetes bacterium | reverse complement strand
GACCACCGGCACGTGCCGATGAGTTGACCCGGTCGTGATCGCCGCGCCACCTCCAGCGATCGCGACAGCTGAGGCGGCGACAGCAGCTGCTTTGCCCGTCGATACCGCCTCCAACCAGACCTGTGCTCGCGTACCTAAGGAAAGTGCGCGCTCACCACTCCACGAGCCAGCCGCGTGGACCGAGCTTGCAAGTCGACCAACCCCCGCAGCAAGAAGCGGGAGAGCAATGGCCAAGGGCGCTGCGCCACGGAGGTCATCCCTCGCCTCAAGCCGGCATGCCTGGCAGCGAGCGAGATGGGTCTCGACCATTTCGCGACTCAGGGTGCGCCCAGCGGTACCGTCGTTCAATGCCTCAAGGATCTCGCGGCATTGGGCTCCAGAGTCGATGGCGGAGACCCTCTGGCGGAAAGCGCGCCTGCCCTCGGTGACGAGTCGATTGACCTTCGTGTAGCTCCAGCCCCTCAGATCGGCGATCTCGTTGTAGGTAAGACCCTGGGCCCGGAGGCGCAGGGCCTCTGCCTCGTGAACCTTCAGTCGACCCAAGGCTTCGGAGGCAACCCTGAGCCTCTCAATCAGATCTACCGACTGATCAACTCGGGACGAGTCCACGAGACCGTCGAGCGAGTCAGCTGTTGTCGCTACGCCCTTTAGCCGCTCGGCTCTGACTGCCATCGCTTCATGCTTGACAACAGTGCGCAACCAAGCGTCCGCGGTCTCGGGTTCCAAGGAGTCAACCCTCCGGATCAGAATCTCAATCCCACGCTGGCAAGCATCGTATGCGTCGTCTGAGCACAGGCTGTACCGTCGAGCTACCGCCAGAAGCCGCGGCATCTGACCTGTGACTAACTCCTCGACCAGGCCTTGTCCGTGAGCCGCTTGGCGTGGGACGGGCCCACTCCGCCGTCGGGGCAACAGAGCCCCATATCGACCGGTGTCCCTGTTTGTTTTGAAGCCTCGCTCGTTCATTGGTTCTCCTTCCCGTACTTGGGTAGGGGCTCTCCTCTCTCTGTTCGCCCCCTCTAGGGCGGAATGGGTACCGAAACGCCTCTGTCACAGCGGATGCGGTCCGAATAGGTGTCCCTGCTCCGGCGGCGCGGGCAGCGACTTAACTCTCAACTCCCAGCCAAGGATGGCTCGGATTTACAAACCCATCAGCACCAAGAAAGATGCGGAAAAGCTGCCCGCAGCTAGGAGCTTCCGAGCCTCTCTATACCGCCAAGGAACAGGTCGGTCGCAAAGCGCGCCGCCTGCTCAGGGGTGCAGTCATCTCGTTCAAGCATTCGCAGGCCCAACTCCAACGCCGCTCCGCTCATCGCAGCTGCCATCAGATCGGCATCCAACTTTGGAATGTCCCCACGCGCGACTGCGTCGCGGAGATCCCTGTCGAGCTCCTCGACAGCACCCCCCAATGCTGGCTCTTCAAGAAGCGCGCGCACATCACCCGCGTTGCGGCCAAGCAGACCAAGGAACGTTGGGTCATTAGCTAGGTAGGTGAAGAAGACTAGAAATCCGTCGGACACGAATGTCTCCGGACTGGTCGCGTCAGCCCGTGAAGCAGCAAGCTTGGCTCGCAGCTCCGTCGCGCTGCTCTCAACTAGTGCCATGAAGACCGATTCTTTGTCAGGAAAGTAGTTGTAGAAAGTCCCCGTGGCGAGACCGCTGGCGCGAATCAGGTCGCGCACCGTCGCGGCGCCATATCCCACCGTCGCAAAGACATCGCGTCCAGCAGAGAGGATCAGCTCGCGATTACGTTCCTTCGTGGCCTCCCGACGGCCGTTGCTAGCCGAGCTAGGGTCCTGTCGCCCTGTCATTTAGGCCTGCGTAGGGAGCTCGGCTTGCGCTTCCACCGGCAAGCTGGAGCCACGCAGCTTTGCCCGGTCGGCACCAGCGCGGAGCTCCTTCTCAAGGCTGTGAAGGTAGTCCTCGAAATCCACTTGCATGGTGTGTCTCTTGGACTTCACGTAGCGCTTGAACATCTGATCCCGCTCGACTTCGATGTCCTTGGCCATCTCAGCTGCCGAAGGGAGTGCATATTCACCGCGTAAGTAGGAAGCAGCCCAACGCCCCTGCGCTTCCGAGAGTGGCATGACAGCCCCGAGTGGCTGAAGAAGACCAATGAAGAGCACGTTTGGAAGCCCTGGCTTGAACACTCGTCGATAGAGCGGGAGGTCATTGTCCGGCGCTGAGACGAAATCCTCATCGAAGAAGGGGAACGTCACCTTGTACCCAGTGCAGTAGACGATCATGTCGGCCTCTACCTCGGTGCCATCCTCAAAACGGACGCGGTCGCCCTTCAGCTCGGCGATATTTGGCTTCACCTCAACTGAGCCATGAGTGATGCGGGACAGGATGTGGTCGGAGATGGTCGGGTGTGCGTCGCCAATCTTGTGATCAGGCTTGGGAAGCCCATAGTCCTCAACCCGCCCAATCGTGGTGCGCATAATCGTCTGGAAGAGCTTCTGGCGCATCCTGTACGGAACCCGAGGATCGTTCTTGAGAACCTGGTCAAGGGGCTTACCGAAGATGTACTTAGGAATGATGTGCGCGCCACGCCGAGCAGCGAGATAGACCTTGTCTGCAACATAGGACCCCTCTACCGCTATGTCCATTGCGCTGTTGCCCATTCCAAGCACAACGACCTTCTTGCCCCTTAGGTCATCTGGCTCTGTGTACGCGTGGGCATGGATCTGCTCCCCGTCAAACGTGCCGGGGAAGGCCGGCTCAGGCCAGCGTGGGTTCCAGTGGTGTCCATTGGCCACGAGCAGGGCGTCATAACGCTCTGAGGCACCGTTGCTGTCCGTCAACGTCCAGACCTGATCATCTCCAAGGTCCGCACGGCCTACGGCTGTCTGGAAGCGGATGTGCTCGCGCAGGCCAAAGTGGTCGATGTAGTTGTTGAAGTAGTCAGCGATCTGGCTGTGGTGAGGGAAGTCCGGGTACGACTTGGGCATCGGATAGTCGGAGTACTCCATCCGTTCACGCGAGGTGTTGATGTGAAGCGACCTGTAGGCAGCACTCATGCCGTTCGGATTACCAAACACCCAGTTGCCGCCGACTCGGTCTGACGCCTCGTAACAGGTCACATCAAACCCGCGATCAACAAGGGCCTTCAGGGCAGTGATCCCGGAGGACCCCGCTCCGATTACTGCAACCTTTGGCAGTTCTGCTGACATTGCTTGAGCTCCCCTGTTTGCTTGCCCTGCGAGGCTACCTAAAAGTTGACGCAACCGTCAAGTTGAAGCGTTCATTCAC
>JBAXCW010000175.1:0-3253 GCA_037141275.1 Actinomycetes bacterium | reverse complement strand
AGAGGAAGGTGGTACGAGAGGAACTGGGCGACTAGGTCAAGCCCCTGCGCATTCCCGCCCCCATCCCAAACGATTGGGAACGGAAGGGTCTGGTACTTACTGAACTCAAGGACGGGATACCGGATCAGCAGATCCCACGAGTTAGCCGCGCCAGCAGCAGCGACAAGGGGAACATACATTGCTGCGGCAGCGGCCAAGGCCGATCCCACATAGGGCAGCAGGGTGCGGCGCGCCCCGCCCCTCAAGACAAGCCCGATGACAGACCCCAGCGCGAGATATGCCGCGAACTCAATCCTCCACACTGAGACCAGCCCAGTGAAGACACCGGCGAGCCACGGCCGTTTCTCAAGCTGAAGAAGTGCTCCAAGGGCAAACATGAGGGCAACCGGATATGGGTGCGGCCCAGTGGCAGAGCTGACCGCAAATATTGAAACAGCCCAAGCCAGCAGAGCCGGCCATCGCCCCGCCCTTCTTCCAGCCAAGCGCCACGCGAGAACGGCAACGGCTGCATCCACAACCGCACGAATAACGCGCCAGGGAACGAGCGATGCCCCGGTCAGCTTCCACGCTGCTCCAAGGAGGTAGACCTGTCCCGGCGGGTAGAACCACCAGAAGTCACGGTAGGGAACTTCCCCTGCGGCTACCCGAGACGCAGCCTGCAGCATCAGGCCCTCGTCGTTGAGCTGGATCCAATCCTTCAGCGTTAGAAAGCCAATTCCAAGACCGATCAGCCAGAGGCCCACCCCGGGAGCTGCCTTCCTCAAGCGCCTCATGCCTTGCCACCCTTCAGCTCATAAACCCGTGCGCATCCGTAGTCGGCTTTCTGGAGAAGTCTCGAACCCAGCACATGAGTCAGATCAGACCGGTGGCCACAGTCGGAGTAGAGAAACCTCGCCCCACTTGAGTCAATCAGGCGCCGTGCAGTTGAGAGGGACATCCGCCCTCGGAACAGCTTCTCCGCGGCCGCAACACGCGCCCGAAAGTCCGGGGTCCATGAGAGTTCCCCAACCCAGACAGGACGGCCGGTATGCCCCGGCACTGATAGCGCAGCTTTGATCGGTGCCAACACTCCCCCCGACCCCGACTTGGAGGCAATTGCTTTCAGTGCAGCGTCTTCCCCCGGATCGAGGAAGTAGGGCTGCGCTGAGCGGTGAATCTCGAGCCTCATCAGATTGAGACGGTGGACTGTTCCTGGGACGCACATAATCAGACAGAGTCCCACCCCGAGCGGAAGTCTTGCCCGCCACCATTCCGCGTCCTTCAGAAGGAGCATCCCTTCGACGGCCAAGATCCCAAGGAAGAGGCTTATCCCCTGGACGGCGTGGAACGGAAAGGTGCCCGCATGACTGAGTCCCACAACGGCAAACTCTCCAACCATCAGAAGGGGAACAACGCGCAAAGCCAGCTGCTGCCAGTCAGATGGGCGCCGGCCGTACGCCCTGATGGCCGGGAGCCAAGGGAGGAAAGTCAACACCCAGACGCCAAGCGACCAAAGAGGAACCCTGTTGTTGGCCTCAGCGGCTATAGCCCAGACATCTTCAGTCCCTGACAGCCAGCGGTAGTAGATCAGCGGGGCCAGGGCGGCTAACAGGAATGGGAGTCGCCGACGCAGCAACGCCATACGGCCAAGCCCAACATCCGCCATCACTAAGTCGCAGATCAGGACTGCGCCAATAAGCTCTGCTCCTTGCCATGGCTGAAGCCACGAGCACAGAAAGGCCGTAACGCAGAGAAGAACTCCAGTCACCGCCGCGGAGTCGGGTCGAGTTGCCCGTTGGGCAAGCAGTAAGCCGATCACCATCAGCGCTACGGCAATGCCAGTCATCATGTACCCCCACATCCACGACGGGGCGAAGACCTCTCCGGCTGCGAATTCAAGCTGCCCCCGAAAGCCACCAACCAACCGGTTCCAACTCCAGATCGCGCCAGCTGGACTGAGGCCGAACAGAGCAAGGGCTAATGCGGCTGTTCTCGCACCACCCTTTGGCAGCAACTCTCGGACATGTGCCGCAAAGGCGGCCACCACAAGTGGGATTGCCAGAAGCTTCCAGAGCTGATAGCTGAGTACAACATCAACGCCCGCACGATTCAAAAGGCCGGAGATCAGGAACCCAGGGTGGAAAAACCCGCTGGACTGTTGAGCCGGTATCGACCACAGACTCCTGATTGAGAGGTGTTCCCCGGAGGAAACTACCCACGAGAGGTACTGGAGTTGGTCCGCTCCCACCTGGCTCTCCGCTCCAGTCAATATCCGACCTCGGGACAGGAGGGCTGCCATAACGGCGACGCTCACGAAGGCGAATGCCGCTCCTAGGAGGATCTCCCCCTTTGATGCTTTGAGGGACCTCACGACTCTCGCTCCAGCTGTGCCTCGCGCCGGCCAACGCAGAAAGCCCAAGCAGCCCGACTGGCCCAGATCCGCTCAGCAAGAAACTGCGGAGCGATCTCTGCGATGGGACTAAGGGCTGTGGCAACCGCGGCCTTACAGCGCCGAAGTGGGGTCGTGGGGGCGTGAGGGGGCACTAGGTCTGGAGCAACACGCTCTAGCTCAACACTGGCCCGTCCGACCTCCCGCATCCGCTCAGCTGTCGTCCTCGGCGTGTCTGACCGGAGGTGCCAAACCTCAGCCGACGGGTCGTGCTGAAGGCGCATCCCCACCGCATCGAGTCTAGACGCGAGTTCGACATCCGTGAACCTTCTAAGCCGCTCATCAAAGGGTCCCGATACTCGACTGAGGAGTTCCCTTTTGACGCTTACATTTGCAGTGCAGAAGTGCTCTGGTGGTACCTCACCGTGATCGCCGATCGTGTCGAAGGCAAACAGTGGACCCCCCGTCTCAAGCCACCTCATATGGCGGGTGATGCGCTTGCGGGGATCCCACAAGACTGGGCCACCCAGAGCCTCCTCAACTGACGGAAACTGCTGGTGAAAGACGATGTGTTTAGCGACTAGGTCCGGAGTGACGACGATGTCGTCATCGATAAACAGGACTAGCGTCCCGCTCGCGGTCCGAAGCGCCGCGTTCCGGGCCGTACTAGAACCCGACCCGCTCCCCGGCACCGAAACCACCCTCACTTGGGGAAAATCAGCCAGAACAGAGGGAGTGCCGTCAGTGGACGAGTCGTCTGCGACGAGAACCTCATCCTGGTCGAGGTCAAGCTGCGGGACGATGGCCGTCAAGCACTCGCGAAGATCAGACGCTCGGTTGTGCGTTGGAATGACAACTGAGAGGCGGCTTGTCCCCATCTAGATG
>JBAXCW010000174.1:0-3276 GCA_037141275.1 Actinomycetes bacterium | reverse complement strand
AACGAGTCGCCAACCCTCAATCTGCTCAGGAGTCTCCAGGCCCGGTTGCCCGGGGTATGACTTTCCGGAGTGATGAGGGAATGCTCCCTCCGCGACGATCAGGCCGGCCGAAGCCCGTTGGGCGTAGTACTCGGCGTTCAGCGGTCCCATTACCCCGTCTGCTGACGCCCGCATTCGGGTCAAGGGGGCCATCACAACGCTGTTTGGCAACTCCAACTGGCCAACGCGGCTGGGTGCGAGAAGATGATCAAACATTGAGGGTGAACCTAGCGCCCCCGGCACTTGGGCGCACGACCCTCAGCTGTCGCTGCAGGCCAGGCCGTAGATCTTGCGCGGGATCGGCGATGGCTGAACGCACACCTTCTCCCGCTGCTGAGGCACCCAGAAGGGACCCTCAGCCCGAAAAACAAAGGTAGTCAGATAACCAGCGTCCCCACCCGTCCCGGCGAGGACAACCATCCACCCATCAGCGCAAACGTTCTGACTCATGGCTACACCTTTGACGCGAAGAGCAGCCTGTGCGGCCTTCAGGGCCGCGGCGGCCGTGCACTTGGCACTGCCGCCTCCGATCAGCTTGGGAGCAGTCGTCGTCGGGGCTACGGTCGGAGCTCCTGCAGTGGAGGCTGGTCCGTCGGCCGTCGTCTTGGCGGCGGGTTGAGCAGATCCAGAAGCCCCCGCCCCACTCCCGCAAGCCGAAAGCAGAACCGTGGCCATGAGCATGAAGCCAATTCCGTAGCGCGTGAGCATCGATGCCCAATGTACAGGCCCAAACACGGCCCTACAATCCAAGAATGACCAGCGATCCACAGCGTGACCTCCGTCAGGCCCTACTCACCCTGCACGGGCAGTTGCTAGCAGCGCAGGTTGTGGAGATGGAGAAGGCGACCGGTCACACCATGAACCCCAACGAGCAACTCTCAGCTGCCCTAGGCGATCCCCGCTTTGCGTGGCTCAGATCCCTGTCAGGACTGATCGCGGCGATCGACGCCGAGGCAGCTGACCCTGACGAGGTTGACCCAGCGCAGCCGCCAGCGCTTGACCGCCTCCAAAGCCTGCTCAACCCACCGGACCCAGACACTGAGTTCGGGAAGCGTTACCTCCGTGAGCTACAGCTCAATCCGTCCGCTGTCTTGGCTCATCGCGATGTCACAGCGCTTCTGGAGTCGCTGGAGTGACCAGCTCACCATTGCGTTCGGTCGTAGACTGACCGCATGGATGCCCAGCAGCCACTTGACGCACTGATAGTTGGCGCTGGGTTTGGTGGCATAGCCGCTGCCATTCAGCTGCGAGACCACGGCTTCACGCAGATTGAGATCGTCGACTCAGCCTCAGGGCCCGGCGGCACATGGCTACACAACGACTACCCAGGCGCGGCATGTGATGTACCGAGCCACCTTTACTCCTTCTCCTTCGACCAACGCAAGGACTGGAGGCGGCTCTGCCCCACCCAGCCCGAGATCCTTGAGTACATCAAGGCCGTGGTTTCCAGCCACGGGCTTGACTCAGCCATCACCCCAAACACAAAGGTCGAGAGTTGCCACTGGAGTGACACAGACCTAGTGTGGGAGATCAACACGGCCACCGGCCGGCAGATACGCGCCAAAGCCCTTGTGCTGGCAACCGGTCAGCTCCACCAGCCGGCCGTCCCCGACATCCCGGGAATGGAAGTATTTGCGGGGCAGATCTTCCACTCCGCCGAGTGGGACCAATCCGTTGACATTTCTGGCAAGAGAGTCGCAGTGATCGGAACGGGAGCCAGTGCAGTTCAGTTCATCCCCGAGGTGGCCGAAGCGGCCGAGCACTTGGATGTCTACCAGCGAACTGGAAACTGGTTCATGCCACGCCGTAACCGCACCTATCCGAGGGCCGTCGCGTTCGCCATCAAACGAATTCCGGGCGTTCAGGCTTGGCGCCGCAAGTTCATCTTCTACTACGGCGAGACCCTCACCGCCATGATCCGCCACCCACGGACCCTTGGCATGCTCGGGCGGCTGCGTTCCACGTTATTCATGAAGACACAGGTCAAGGACCCCGTCCTGAGAGACAAGATCTGGCCGGACTACACCTTCGGGTGCAAGCGGGTTCTGTTTAGCTCGTACTTCCTCCCCGCGCTCCAGCTTCCCAATGTGGATCTACTCACCGATGCCGTTATCGGGTTCACCCACGATGCAGTGGTCACTGCCGACGGCGTGGAACGCCCCACAGACGTGGTGATTCTTGGGACCGGGTTCAAGACGAATGACTTCATGTTCCCCATGGAGATCACGGGTAGGTCGGGGCTTGATCTGCACACCGCTTGGTCTGACGGACCACACGCGCATCTGGGAATGACAGTGCCTGGCTTCCCCTCCATGTTCCTTATGTACGGCCCGAACACCAATACTTCAGGGGGATCCATCCTCGTCTACCTCGAGGCCCAGGCCGCCTACCTGCGGCAGGCACTCGAAGCTGTTCGCGACCGTGGCGCGGGAGCCGTCTCGGTAAGGCCCGAAGTTGATGCCTCTTCAGATCGTGAGACTCAAAACAACTTCGAGGGCACCGCGTGGGTGCGGTGCGACTCCTGGTACCGAGACCGTGAAGGCCGTGTTGTCGCCAACTGGCCGGGCTACATGAGCCAGTATGTGCGGCGGACTCAGCAGTTCGACGTAACCGAGTACGACTTCCTCAACTCCTGATCCCTCCCAGCGGGACCCAATGTCAGCTTCCTAGTTACGGTGTCCGCTGCCTTCGACCGCTCCGGGTTGACAAGCCCAGCAGCGCCCTTGTAAACCATGCTTAGCCCCCAGACCATCGCGATCACGGCAACTATTCTCATGCCGTTCCGGTTGAGCCACTCAGACAGTCGTCCCACGAGCCGGTCGGTCTCCTCCGGATCGAACCGAAAGCCAATCAGAGGGATCTCAATCATCAACAGCATGATCAGGTTGAACCCAACGACAAGTAGGAACGCTGTCAACGGCCCATAGTGGCCCTGCGAGATGTCCCCGAGGGCCAACAGGTAGAAAGGGCCCGGGAGGTTGAGTACTGCGCCAGCGCAGACCGCGATCCCAGCGGTCCCGCGGTCAAGCATCCGTTCGGCCCAAGGAGCCCGGGTAGATCCCGCATCGGCATTGCGGTGCGGACGTCTCGCCCGCCATCCGTCCACTATCCCCTGTCCTCGCGTGGTTCCCAGAAGCAGCGCCACCAGAAATAGTATTGCCGGCTGTAGAACTGGTAACATTAACAGTAACAACTGCCGTACCCGATGTAGCAACAGTAGAACTAATCCCGGTAAGG
>JBAXCW010000173.1:0-3281 GCA_037141275.1 Actinomycetes bacterium | reverse complement strand
GTCCGATCGAAACCCCACTGCTGAATGCTGCTGCGGAGATCTACGGCGACATGGGCGTTCGGATGAAGCAGGGGATGATCGACTCGACCGTGATGGGTCGTGCCGGTGAGGTTGACGAGGTCTCCAGCACAATCGCATTCCTTGCGAGTGACGAAGCTTCATTCATTACAGGCCAGACGCTGAATGTCAGCGGCGGCATCACGATGTCCTGAGGGTTCAGATGTCTTTCCCCAACTTGGTCAGCATCCGCGAGGTCGGTCCAAGGGACGGCTTCCAGAATGAGCCGGAGATAATCCCAACGGCAGACAAGATTGAGCTGATCAACGCGCTCGCCCGGACAGGGCTCAAGCGGATTGAGGTAACAAGCTTTGTCAGGGCCGATGTGATTCCTCAGCTGGCTGATGCCAACGAGGTACTCGCGGGGATAGATCTTCCGGAGGGCGTATCGGCTTCAGTGCTGATTCCAAACCTGAAGGGCTTGGAACGGGCGCTCGACAGCCGCGACAAATTTGATGAGGTCAACGTTTTCCTCTCGGCCTCTGAAACCCACAACCTCAAGAATGTCAACCGCTCTGTGGATGAATCACTTGCCGGAGTTGCTGATGTCTTGGCAATGGCTGGCGCCCAAGATCTGCGGCGCGAGGCAGTTATCTCAACCTCGTTTGGCTGTCCTTACGAGGGGCGGATTGCGCCGGAGCGGGTTATGGAGCTTGCCGCGCGACTTGCTGACGCGGGGGCTGACGAGATTGGATTCGGGGACACAACGGGCATGGCTAACCCAGTTGGGGTCAGGGAGTTCTTCGAGCTTGCCCGCGAGGTCCTTCCAGGTATTCAGCTGACAGCGCACTTCCATAACACCCGCGGGCAAGGGCTTGCCAATGCCGTCGCCGCTTTGCAGGCTGGTGTTACCTCGTTTGAGTCAAGCTTTGGCGAGCTTGGCGGCTGCCCCGTGCCAGCTGGTGCCACAGGCAATGTTGCGACAGAGGACCTCGTCTCAATGTTTGAGGAGATGGGCGTCGGGACCGGAGTTGACCTGAAGGCACTGCTGGGAACTGTTTCGCGGGTCAGCGAGCTGCTCGGTAGGCCACTAGGCAGCCACACGCTCGTGGCCGGCCCGGTGGACTGGTCGCCTGGGTCCTGACCAGCTGGTCAGGGAACTAGAACTACTTTGCCAATGTTCCTACGCTCGGCGATGATGCGGTGAGCTTCGGGAGCATTGTCAAACGGAACGGTGTCTGAGACGACGGGGTTGATTGTTCCGTCGTCAATCATCTCCATCAGGGGCGTGATCCACGGCTCGAGGGTCCCACGGTCGTCCCACAGTCGAAGCATGTTGAGGCCAATCACGGCCTTGGAGTCACCCATCTGGTCCATCAGGTTGAAGCCTCGGATCATCCTCAACGCTTGGGGGATCGCAGCGGAGAGCCGCTTGCGGTCGCCGGGTAGAACGATCGATGCACCGAAGGCAACCACGCGGCCACCTGGGCGTAAGAGGTTGTAGCTCCGCTTGAGTGACTCGCCGCCGATTGCGTCCATCACGAGGTCCATTTTGGGAAGGCTCTTCTCCCATCCCTTCTGGGTGTAATCAACAGCGTGGTCAACGCCTTGGGCTTTGATGGCCGCGTGCTTGCTTGGCGAGGAAGTTCCCCAGATCTCAGCGCCAGTCCGTTTGGCTATCTGTGTTGCCGCAATCCCAACTCCACCAGCCGCTGCGTGGATTAAGACCTTCTCTCCAGCGCGCAGTGACCCGTACCCGAGCAGTCCAGCCCATGCGGTGCCGTAGTTGACTGGGAAGGCGGCGCCTTGCTCGAAGCTGAAACGGTCGGGGAGTGGGAGGGCATCGGCAACGGGAACGCAGACCTTCTCGGCGTAGCCACCGAATCGCGTGCCTGCCATTACGCGCATTCCGAGTGGAAGGGTTGCGGGGTCCACTCCAGCTCCGTGGTCAAGCACTGTTCCGGCAACCTCATAGCCGACAATCGCTGGCAGGTCCGGAGCGTCCTCGTACAGGCCGGCGCGCGCCATCGTGTCAGCGAAGTTCACGCCGGCAGCAGCGACGCCAATCAGGACTTCGCCCGGTCCCGGGGTGGGATCGGGTCGGTTCTCGACGGTTAGAACCTCCGGGCCACCATTGCCCGGGATTACGACTACGCGCATCAGGAACCCTTGAAGTTGGGCTGGCGGCGCTCGCTAACAGCGCTGGCGCCTTCCACGAAATCCTCTGTGGCAGCACATACAGTTTGGGCTGTGACCTCGAGCTCAAGGTTCTGCGAAAGGTTTGGCCGTGCAACGGAGTCAAGGACTCGCTTGGCAAGCCCGACGGCGATCGGAGCGCATCCCAAGAGCTCATCCACAAGTGTCTGGACTGCTTCGTCCAACTGGCCTGCGGGAACAGACCTGTTTGCCAGTCCGATCCGTTCGGCCTCATCTCCAGCGATGAACTTGCCGGTCATGATCAACTCCTTAGCCCGTCCCAACCCAACGATTGCGGGAAGGCGCGAGGACCCACCGACGTCCGGGATCAAGCCGATCCGGGTCTCAGGCAGGCTCCAGACAGCATCATCAGCTGTGACACGCATGTCGCAGGCGAGGGTCAATTCCATTGCCATTCCGATTGCTGCGCCGTGGACTTGAGCGATCACCGGCTTGGTCATCTCCTCGCAGCGGTTGAAGGCGCGGATCATTGCTTCGCGGGTGGGGCGCAGCTTTGCCAGTCCGCCGGAGAAGTCACTCAGGCTTGACGTGTCAATCCCAGCCGAGAACATTGGTCCGTCGCCACGGATGACGACGCAGCGGATGGCTGGATCGTTCTGTGTATCTAGTAGCGCTGCGTCGAGGTCAGCGATGAACTCAGAGTTCATGGCGTTGCGCTTGTCGGCACGGTCAAAGATCAGGTGACGGACCGAGTCACGGTCCTCAATTCGAATATGGCTCATATGGCCGCAGCCTACCGCCGCATCGGCCATTTGCGGGGTGCGGTTAGGCTCCGCGGTGATGAGTGACGACAGCACAGTCAACGAGGCGATCGAACGCAGTCTTGCCGGCGGCCCTGAGCGCCACCGCGAGAAAGCGCTTGAGCAAGGCCGACTCCCCGTCCGGGAGCGAGTCTCGCTGCTGCTCGACGAGGGTTCATTTGTGGAAGAAGCACTGCTTGCCAACTGGGAAGAGGATGGTCTTGGAGCAGACGGTGTCGTAACCGGTGTTGGCACGGTGGATGGACGCCCAGTTGCGGTTATGGCCAACGACCCAACCGTTAAGGCGGGCTCATGGGGAGCCAAGAC
>JBAXCW010000172.1:0-3286 GCA_037141275.1 Actinomycetes bacterium | reverse complement strand
GGCGAGTACTCGAATCGCAGCATCAGTTAGAACGGTGCTGCGCGGAGTTTTTACAGACTCGGCAATGATCAGGTCAGTTTTCGTCATGAATTCGGATGGTACACCCGACTCCACCGTCCAGCCAAGGCTGCCGGAACTTTGGCCGCGTATATGGCGGCAGCCGATGGCGGTCTAGGATGCGGACCTGTAACCTCGGCCAGCCGAAAATCTTCAACCCAAAGGATCAGCCATGCCCGAGAATCAACCCGTCTACTTCCTTGGCCACTTCACGATCAACGATCGTGATGAGTACGGCAAATATGAGAAGGGCTTCTTCCCTCTTTTTAGCGGAACAGAAGGCACCTTCATGGCGCTAGATGATGACGGCACAGTTCTGGAGGGAAGTCGTCCGAATGGGCGCACCGTGTTGCTGAACTTCCCGTCACAGGAGTCCGTCCTTGACTACTGGGACTCAGATGACTACGAGTCGATTGCCAAACATCGCCGGGCTGGGACAACGACTCAGGCCATCTGTCTGATTTCTGGCGCGGAGGGATCAACCCCACCCGAGCCATGTACTGACGGCAAGGCCGTTCGGTTTATCGCCCACTTCACGATCGACGACCCCGAGGCATATCGGGTCTACGAGAAGGGCTTCTTTCCCATTCTTTCGCAGCACGGCGGGCGCTTCGTGGCATACGACGATTCCCCGCACATGCTTGAAGGTGAGCGCGCTGACGGCCGGACTGTCCTGCTCGAGTTTGACTCCGAAGATGCCCTTAAGGGCTGGTGGGAGTCGGCTGAGTACCGCGAGCTTGTAGCTCACCGTCACGCCAGCACGACGACTCACTGTGTCTATTACCTGCAGATGATGCGGGTGGTCGTTGAGGACTGACCGGGTCTAGTACTAGCCCGCGAGGCTTGGCTCTTGTTCGGGGCCCCAAACTTCGCAGTTGTTTTGGCGCAGGATGCCGCGACGGGCTTTGAGCGTCAGCAGGTTGCCGAGACCACATTGACTGAACAGTGCCGCGATCTCTGCGCGCTCGGATTCTGACCGCTCGGCAATCGCAGCCTGCAGCCGTTGAATGAGAAACAGCCGATAAGGAAGCACGCTCGTGGTCATTTCCGCGCCGCGCCACTCAAAGGTGACATTGCCGATGGTGCGCCTTGATGGCTTGCCCCCAACGATGGACCCTTCCTGAAGCTCCGGATCGTTGGCAAGGTGCTCGTCCATGAAGGCAACCTGGGCTTCAAGCTCGGGCATCATCTCTGCGCCGATGTAGGTCAAAAGAGCAACCAAGGTCTGAGGAACCTCATCCTCAGGAAAGAACTGTTCCGGGTAGTCCAGATATTCGCCCCTATCTGCGACCGGTGAGCTGATGCGTTCTGTCCAGCGGTAGACCGGCCAGGCAGTCTGCTGCATCAGGGCCGAGGGATAGGGGTCACGCGCAAGGTGAGCCCAAAGGGGGCCAGCAAATGCGAAGTCACCATTGCTGGGTAGCCCGCCGAGTAGGTACGGAGCTGTCCGCAAGTGCGCTGAAAAAAGGCCGAGGAACTCAGAGTAGGACTCTTCAATTTGGGTGGTCAGGTGCGGGTTCACTCCAAGCGCCAATGTGGCCTTGCGCATCAGACCGCTCGCGAAGTCGAAGAACTCGGCCTTCGCATTCTCGTCGCCTGATGCCGCGATGAACCCCGGGAGATCTTCCTTCAGGAATTCGAGGTTTGTGTCGTCGAAGTTCCAGCGGTAGTGCATCGCCGGGCGCATCAGGCCCTCTCCTCCGAACAGCTCGAGGACATGCCCAACAGCTCGCTGTTTTGCGGTTGCTGGGTAAATTGAGTGACCATGAGGCTCGGCTGCCTCGAGGAAGTCGATGATCTCAATTGAGTCTTGGATCAGCGTGCCGTCCGGAGTCTCCAGCACCGGGATGATCATCCGCCCTATGGCTGGGATCACTTCCTGTTGGTACTTGGAATGGCCGTTCGCCCTTTCAAGGTAGTCAATGTGACGCTTCCGCATATAGGAACGAGCTTTGGCCGAATAGAGCGATGCCGGCATTGAGTAAAGGACATATTTGCTCATTGGTCTGTGACTCCTGACGGTTCGATTAGCAAATCTCTCAACTTAGTTAGGGCCTGCTTTAGCTCCGCTTCGCGGCCGCTGAAGCGCTGCGTGGGGATTGGTACTGAAATTGCGGCGGTCACGCCGTCGGGTTCAGTCCATGCAAATCCAGCAGCGCAGATCCCATCGGTGAGCTCCTCTCGGTCAAACGCGAGTCCGGTTCGCTTGATCTCAGCTAGTTCCTTTAGCAGTGCCGGCTTGTTGGTTTCGGTCGCTGGAGTGAATGCTTTAAGCCGAGGAGGAAGAAGTTCAGCTGTGCGCTTGGGCCCGAGAAGGGCCAAGGTGGCTTTTCCATTAGCAGTGCAGTGGAGCGGGAAACGGGCGTTGATCGCGGATACTGCACTCAGACGCTGCGGTCCTTCAACCTGATCAACAAATCGCATCTCAGCTCCGTCGAGTATCGCGAGGTCTACTGTCTCACCAAGGCGTTGAGCGAGGTCCTCAAGAATCGGTCGGATCCGGGCCCTCAGTGGGGGACGGCTTCCGACTGCCAGCTCGGCGAAAGTCGGGCCAAGCCTTAAGCCGCCCGCGAGCGAGGCGCTTTCGACAAATCCTTCGCGAGACAGCGCGGTGGTAATTCGGTGGACGGTTGAGCGGGGAAGCCCGACAGCTACGGATATTTCGGCGAGGCTGCGGCCGTTGGGGTGGCTCTGGAGCGCACGAAGGATCGCGCCTGCCCTCGCGATCACCTGGATGCCGCCGTCTCCGGAGGGCGCGGTAGCGGTGGTGGCAGTCGTAGAAATTGTCATCTGGTTCACTCCAATTGTAGTACAGTCAATCCGCTAGTCGGGACAGCTGTCCCGCAATACGGTACAACACCCATGGGAGGGAACAAAGTGTCTGCCACTGATCCAATGGCCCCGTCGTCTGTCGACCCGCGGACGGGGCTCGAGTTCTATGACCTGTCGCATGAGTGGGGTCACGATGCTCCACTTTGGCCCTACTTCCCCGATGTCAAGATTGAGCGCTTTCACTATCACGCCAAGTCAGGCGTCCTGTCGCAGCAGATCACGACCTTTATGCACTGCACGACCCACACTGACGCTCCTGCTCATGTAATCGCGGGCGCCCCCTTCATCGACGAGGTTCCCCTCGCGTCCTACTTTGGTACCGGGGTCGTTGTATCTATCCCCAAGGAAAAGTGGGAAGTCATCACGCCGGAGGATCTTGAGGCAGCTTCGCCCGAGA
>JBAXCW010000171.1:0-3290 GCA_037141275.1 Actinomycetes bacterium | reverse complement strand
TTGGTTAGCCGAGCCTAACGATCAGAACTGCAGGCCGCCCTCGCGAGCGCCTTCAGCCAGGGCTTTAACCCGACCGTGGTAGAGGTATCCGCCGCGATCAAACACAGCGCTGTCAATGCCGGCGGCCTTTGCGCGCTCAGCGAGAAGCTTGCCAACTTTGCTTGCCTGCTCAGAGGCTGTGACGCCCTTGAGTTCAGGTTCGGTCCAGTTGACGGCAGTAATGGTGTGACCACCATCGTCGTCGATCAGCTGTGCGCTGATACCACGGTTGGAACGGAAGACACTGATGCGAGGCCGTACAGCAGACCCACGAATCTTCGCGCGGACGCGACGGCGGCGCTTGAGGCGACCCATTTGCTTCTTCTTGGTGGCACTCATGCTCGCTTGCCGACCTTCCTGGCGACGTACTCGCCCTCGTAGCGAATGCCCTTGCCCTTGTATGGCTCTGGCGGACGCTTCTTACGGATGACTGCTGCAATTTGGCCGACGGCCTGCTTGCTGTTTCCACGGATGATGACGTTAGTCGGTTGTGGAACTTCAAACTCGATGCCCTCAGGGGCGTCGATGAAGACTGGGTGTGAGTAACCGAGGGCAAGTTCAAGGTTCTTGCCCTTGAGTGCCGCTCGGTAACCAACGCCCTGGATCTCAAGGCGCTTCTCGAAACCGTTCGTTACGCCTTCAACCATGTTGGCGAGAAGCGTCCGTGTGAGGCCGTGGAGAGCTCTGTGCTGACCGCGATCGCTTGGGCGGGAAACGGTTACCTGACCGTCCTTCTCCTCGATCTTCATGTCACGGTCGACGCGCTCACTGAGCTCGCCCTTTGGACCGGTCACGGTTACAAGCTCTGGGGCGATCTTGAACGAGACGCCGTCAGGGATTGGAATTGGGTTCTTGCCGATTCTTGACATCAGTTACCAGACGTGTGCAACGACTTCGCCGCCAACACCAGCGCGGCGAGCTTCGTGCCCGGTCATGACTCCGTGAGAAGTCGAGATGATTGCGGTGCCGAGGCCACCTTCCACCTTGGGAATGTGGTTGTGGTCGACGTAGTAACGCCGTCCTGGTCGCGACACGCGGCGGATGCCGGTGATGATTGGCTTGCGGTCCTCGGTGTAACGCAGGACGATGCGGATGCGCTCGCCTGGCTCACCTTCAGGTGCAGGCACCTTGGCAAAGCTTTCGATGTACCCCTGCTCCTTGAGGATTCGCGCGATCTCATGCTTGAGATGGGATGCGGGAATGAACACCTCATGGTGCTGGGCGTGGGCGCCATTGCGCACACGGGTAAGAAGGTCGGCTACTGGGTCTGTCATTGACATGAAATTGCTCCTACCAGCTGGACTTGGTCATGCCGGGGATGTATCCGTTGTGGGCGAGCTCGCGCAAGCAGATCCGGCAAATGCCGAACTTGCGATAAACGGAGCGTGGCCGACCACAACGACGGCAACGGGTGTATTCGCGGGTCTTGTACTTCGCTGGGCGCGCCTGACGGACGCGTTGTGATGTCTTTGCCATCAGTTCTCCTCGTCGGCATCTGCCTCGGCGGATGCCTCTGGCTCGGTGGCTGGCTCCTCGGCTGACTCTTCTTCCACTTCTGCTTCAGCTTCGGCTTCTGCCTCTGCTTCAGTTGGTGCTTCGTCGTCAGCTACGGGTGCTTCAGCCTCTGCAACTGGTGCTTCTTCAGCAGCTGCATCGTCGTCCTGGGCAGGAGCTTCAACCTTAGGTTCTGGCTTTGGCTCTGCTGGCTTGGCGAACGGCATTCCGAAAGCGGCAAGAAGCGCGTAGGCCTCTTCGTCGGTCTCAGCTGAGGTTGCGATCACGACATCAAGGCCGCGGACATTGTCCACTGCGTCGTAATCGATCTCAGGGAAGATGATCTGTTCCTTGATTCCGATGGCGTAGTTGCCACGGCCATCAAATGACTTGGGGTTAAGCCCGCGGAAATCCCTGACGCGAGGAATCGCGACCGAGAGCAGGCGGTCAAGGAACTCGTACAGACGCTCGCCGCGCAGGGTGACTGCTACGCCAACTGCCATGCCCTCACGGAGCTTGAACTGGGCGATTGACTTCTTTGAGCGACGGATATTTGGGTGCTGACCTGTGATGGTCGCAAGCTGCTCGCCTGCGGCATCAAGCAACTTGGAGTCAGTCTTGGCCTCGCCGACGCCCATGTTGACAACGATCTTTTGGATCTTGGGTGCCTGCATCACTGTGGTGTAACCGAACTGCTCCACGAGTGCTGGGCGAATTTCCTTCTCGTAACGGTCCTTCATGCGGGCTGACATCAGTCGATCCTCTCCCCGCTGCGCTTGGCAATACGGATACGGCGGCCGTCCTCGCGGAGTACGCCAACCCGGGTGGGCTTGCCGTCCTTGGGGTCTAGCAGCGCGACGTTTGAAATCTGAATTGGACCTTCCTGCTCGATGACGCCACCAACGGTCTCGACGCGATCGGTACCAGGTACCTGCTGGTTGGCAACGTGACGCTTGATCATGTTGAGCCCAGCGACGTAGACACGGCGACGCTCAGCGTCAACGCGCAGCACTTCGCCCTGCTTGCCCTTGTCCTTGCCGGTGATGACCTGAACTGTGTCACCCGTGCGAATACGCATGGCCGCCATTAGAGGACCTCCGGTGCAAGGGAGATGATCTTCATGAAGTTCTTGTCGCGCAGCTCACGGGCAACCGGTCCGAAGATTCGGGTTCCGCGTGGGTTGTTGTTCTCGTCGATGATCACGGCTGCATTCTCGTCGAAACCGATCGAGGTGCCGTCGTTACGACCGAAAGGCTTCTTGGTGCGGACGACCACAGCTGTGACGACCTCACCCTTCTTGACCGCGCCTTGTGGCGTTGCCTGCTTGACGGTGGCAACAATGATGTCGCCCACGCGTGCGTAGCGCTGGCGGGAACCGCCGCGTACACGGATGCAAAGGATTTCACGGGCGCCACTGTTATCAGCAACACGGAGTCGGCTCTCTGTTTGGATCACTTGGCACGCTCCATTACCTCGTCGAGACGCCAGCGCTTGGTGCGTGACATCGGGCGGCATTCAATTACGCGCACGGTGTCGCCCTCGTTGGCGTCGTTGCTCTCATCATGGACGCGGAGCGTTGTTGATGAGCGAACAATCTTGTGGTACTTGGGGTGCCTGCGGGCCGTGTCAATACGGACCGTGATCGTCTTCTCGCCCTTGTCGGAAACAACAAGCCCTTGACGGATGGTTGGGTTGCCTGGCTCACGTGGAGCTGGAGCCGTCTTGGCCGGTACGTCTGGGCCGCGCACTTCATTGCG
>JBAXCW010000170.1:0-3293 GCA_037141275.1 Actinomycetes bacterium | reverse complement strand
CTCAACAGGAGCACTCGCTCCCGATGGGGTTGGGGTCGTCCCAATTGAGGTGGTCACCCTTGACGAAGACGTAGTTACGCCCGCCAGCCCAATCTCCGCTGGCGACCATGTGCGGCTCCCCGGGGAGGACCTCCCAGTGGGCGCAGTTGCCCTAACCGCAGGAACGGTCTTGCGTCCAGCTGAGCTGAGCGTGATTGCAGCTTGCGGATACGCCGAAGTCAGTTGCGCCGTAAGACCTCGGGTCGCGATCGTCGTGACGGGTGACGAGCTGGCTGACCCTGGCTCGGCCCTCGCTGTTGGGCAAATCCACGAGTCAAACGGGATCGGCCTGCGCGGATTAGCTGAACAGGGCGGCGCCGAAGTGGTCGACAATGCTAGGTGCGCTGATACTCGGGTAGCCACAGCCCAAGCGCTGGGCGACGCGCTCAAGCACGTAGAGATCGTGATCGCCAGTGGCGGAGTCTCAGTCGGCGAACATGATCATGTCCGCGCGGTTCTGATAGACGAACTCAACGTCAGGGAGATCTTCTGGAGAGTGCCCCTCAAGCCAGGCGGGCCAACCTGGTTTGGAGTTGGCCCCGGCGGACAACTCGTATTTGGACTCCCCGGCAACCCGGCCTCCGCGTTCGTGACCTACACCCTGTTTGTAGCACCGGCAATCCGTGCCTTGTTGGGGCAGAGCCCGCTGCCTGATCCATGGCCTGCCGCAACCGCCGAAGATCTAGTTCTTCGCAATCGGGAGCAAGCTGTCCGCGTGACTCTTGAGCCCCGCCCTGACGGTCCACCTCTGGCCCGCTCCACGGGCGCCCAAGGCTCACACCGGACAACCTCAATGTCCGGGGCGTGGGGCCTCGCGCTCCTGCCCGCCGGTGAGGGAATCCTCCCGGCCGGATCAATAGTCCAAGTAGAACCGCTCCCCCACTAACGGAGCTAACCACGGGGCGCGGGGAATCTTCACGATCCGGCGATTGTGCCTGAACGCTAAGAGGATTCGACGTACTTGACGATGCGGTTTGTCAAGTTCGTCAGTGACTGCGACGACTCACTGCTGGCAATGGGACGGTCAGACAGCATCTGCTGCAGGCGATCGCCAAGAGCGGCATCATGGCGGCCTGCCAGCCTGGCGGCAACCTCTGAAGCCCTACGGACCACCTTCGCGTCTACGGTCCAGATCGCCTCGAACTTGGTCTCCGCAGCACGGGAACTCGCCTGTGGCTGTTCCCAGCCGATCAGGCAAGCCGCGTAGCCAGGTGAGTCGATAATCACACTCCACTCGTTTCCGAGTGCGTCCTCGGCGTCAATTGGAATCTCAATCGGCCGCCCGGGGCCCTTGTCGCTCATCTTCGCGAAGTCAGCGAATACAACTGTCGCATCCGAACTACGTGCGATCTGGGCGTAGCGACTCTCGACCGGCCTGTAGAAGGACTCGTGCTGAAACGAGCCAAAGCAGATGGCGGCAGTGCCTTGGGCTACAGCCTCATGCTCCATGGCGCGCGAGAGCGCGTGGAGAGTGCTCTTGCGCAGGACTTGTGGGACAGGTGCGCCCTCAGCCGTGGCAACAGCGGCGTAGATAGACGGCTCTGCGGGCGTATCACTCATGACCACGCGCTCGACTGCGGCAGGAAGTGACAGTCCGCGATCGCGATAAGCGATCACACTCTTGATCTGTGCGATCTCCTCATCCGTGTAGTGGCGATAGCCACTCTGCGTGCGGGCCGGACACGGGAATCCGTACCTGTGCTCCCACATCCGAATGGTGCTGGCAGCTAGGCCAGTCCGGTGGGACACTTCTTTGATTGTGAGGTTGTTCGCCATTGCGTTGTGATCCGTACCCGTAATAGGTACATGTGGGTACACGTAGGTACGAGTTTCGCCCTCCTAGTGGTTCACTCCTTTGTGCGAACGCCAGAAACCATTCATGTTCAGACCCCACCACACACCAGCAGCCGTAACCGACTTGGAAGACGAGACGCTAACTGCTGACAATGGCGCAGTGACGTCGATCCAGTCAGCGACCGTTGAGCTCCCAGCGGACACCCTCGATGAGATGTGGCGCCCGCATTACCTTGAGCGCCTGGCCCGCACCTACTGGTCCTACCTCACTCGCGTCACCCTTCACCTCGTCCGGATCCATTACCGCCCAGATGGAAGGGATGTGGTTCTGCTGTTCAAGCGGCTCCGGTTGCTGTCCTTCTCGGCGCCCGCCTACGACATGAGTGGTGACACAGGAACCGTCACGTGGAAGATCTCCGGTGGCCTCTTGGTCGCCCGTCCCGGGGAGGGGCTCCTCAGGATCACGGTTCGGCGACTTGCCACTCCCACCGAAGACCCTGGGACTGTCGCAAAGGTCCGACTTGACGTAGAGGTATCCAACTTCTATCCAGCGATCGCGGAAAAGGTGTCCTCCCACCTCTACCGTTGGACTCAGTCAAAGATCCATGTCTTTGTCACCTACGGATTCTTGCGGCGCCTAGCCAACGGCGAACTTGAACCGTCCGTTGCTGCGCGCTTTGACGCTCCCTGACTTCGCGTCAGGCACTGAATCGGGCTGTTACTTCCTGTTCCAACCGTTCCCCCTCAAACAGCGCTGATAGACAATCCATCTCCCTGTATTGGGGATGCGTCTAGCGTGTGGCGCAATCCGGGGGCGTATGTGGTTATCCCATGGGGTTCCACCATTGTGGAGTGGGAGCCGAAAGGTTGTCCCGTAGCGAGACTTGAAGTGGTAGAAGGGGTCATCCGGCCCTCCGCTAAAGGAGAGCACTCCGGATGTCTCGCCCAGTTTCCATGCGATGGTCGGATCGTTTGCGGGGAAGCGAGCCACTGGACCACAGCCGATAACTCGCTTGATCCCTCCAGCCGCATTGATCGCCTGCTTCAAGGAGTCGTCGTTCCTCGCGAAGGTAGCCTGAGAAGCTCGTATGGCTCTAACCCTTGGGTAGATCGAATTCCGCGTGAACGTCCACGCTGAGAAGAGTGCTAACAACACTGGAATTGCGATCGCGACCCGCATCGGTACACCAACGGTGCTCAATCCCTTCGCCACCAGTCCGACAAGCACCGCTAAGCCGAATCCGGCAAGAGCAATCAGATAGGCCTGCGCACCGAACGTGTAACGGGGAACTCCGTTTGCTCCTCCATCTACCTCCACCATCACAACAGCAACCGAAAAAGCCGCTAGGCAAGCGATAAGTAGGGGCGCCCTGCGCTTCTGTTGGGCCTGCCAGACCGCAGCTATCAGTCCGAGTGGGAGTGCTTGCTGAGCCATTTTTGGGAGCAGCGTAAATGAGAGC